>CAMVQX010000142.1 GCA_947169755.1 uncultured bacterium | reverse complement strand
TTTGTAATCCATAAACTATCCCTCTTTTTTTATATTATTTCATGAAAATATTTTTTGTGCTATTTTAAAGAAAAAAAGGAGTAGAGATGAAGATTTGTGTAATTGGAACAGGATATGTAGGTTTAGTTGCCGGAACATGTCTTGCAGATATGGGAAATGACGTAATTTGCGTAGATAACGATTTAGAAAAACTTAAAAAACTGGAAAACGGAATTGTCCCTATATACGAACCGGGTTTGGAAGAACTTATCAAGGCAAATACGCTTGAAGGCAGGCTGAAATTTTCATCAGACTTAGATGATGCCGTAAAAAAATCTACCGTATGTTTTATAGCTGTAGGTACACCACAAAGCGAAGACGGTTCTGCCGATATGCAATATGTTATGGCTGTAGCGGAAAGTATAGGAAAAGCCATGAACGGTTACAAAGTTATTGTAGATAAATCTACAGTTCCGGTCGGTACTGCAGAGAAAGTTACACAAACTATTTCACACTATTAGAAAGGAGAATTCGATGTAGTTTCACACCCTGAATTTTTAAAACAGGGTGCTGCGGTTGATGACTTTTTAAAACCGGATAGAGTTGTTATCGGATCAAATTCTCCAAAAGCAACTGCAATTATGCAAGAAGTTTATGCTCCGTTCTTCAGAACAGCCAGCAGATTTGTAATAATGGACGTTAAATCTGCTGAAATGACAAAATATGCATCAAATTCGTTTTTGGCTATAAAAATTTCTTACGCAAACGAAATTGCAAATATTTGTGAAGCTGTCGGAGCTGATGCCGAAATGGTCCGTATCGGAATGTGTTCAGACAAACGTATCGGCTCACAGTTTTTATTCCCCGGACTTGGATACGGTGGGAGCTGTTTTCCTAAAGATGTCAAAGCTCTTTTGAAAACGGCGAAAGATTACGGATGCGACTACAAACTTATTGAAAGTGCTGATGAAGTAAACAAACAACAAAGACAAATTTTTATAAATAAAATATTGAAAAAGTTTGGCGAAAATCTGTCAGGCAAAACTTTTGCCGTATGGGGACTAACATTTAAACCCAAAACAAATGATATGAGAATGTCTCCGGCTATAACAATAATCAATGCTCTTTTAGAACATGGTGCAAAGGTTAAAGCTTTTGATCCTAAGGGTTTTGAAATGGCTCAAAATATATGGGGCGATAAAATTGTTTATGCAAAAAATTCTTATGATGCAATAGAGAATGCTGACTGTATGTTACTATTGACAGAGTGGAACGAATTCAGACGACCAGATTTTGACAGAATGAAAGATTTGATGAAAACTCCGATAATATTTGACGGACGTAACCAGTATGACGGAGAACGTTTAAAATCTCGCGGTTTTGAATATTATTGTGTAGGTAGAAGATGAAAAGCGACAACATAAAAAAAGGATTGGCAAGAACTCCGCACAGAGGTCTTTTAATGGCAACCGGTGTTAGCAGAAAAAATATGAATGCACCATTTATTGGAATTGCAAGCTCTTTTTCTGATTTAGTACCCGGACATATCGGAATGCGGGACTTGGAACGTCAAATTGAAAAAGGTATACATTCAGCCGGAGGACAAGCATTTATTTTCGGAGTTCCGGCAATTTGCGACGGAATAGCAATGGGACACAGCGGAATGAGATATTCGCTACCGTCAAGAGATTTGATAGCAGATTGCGTTGAATCTGTTGCTGCAGCACATCAACTTGACGGAATTATTCTGCTTTCAAACTGTGATAAAATCACTCCCGGAATGTTAATTGGAGCATTGAGATTGAATATTCCCGCAATTATTGTAACTGCAGGGCCTATGCTTGACGGAGAATGCGCTAATCACCATAAATTAACTATGGTAACAGGTTCATTTGAAGCTGTCGGTCAATTCAGAAAAGGTGAAATCTCAGAAGAAGAATTATTAGAGATGGAAGAAGCATCTTGTCCCTCAGCCGGAGCATGTCAAGGAATGTATACAGCAAATACAATGGCTTGTCTTACAGAAGTTATAGGAATGAGCCTTCCTTATTGCGCTTCAGCCTCTGCGGTTTCATCTCAAAAACGAAGAATTGCATTTGAAAGCGGAATGAGAATTGTTGAACTTGTCAATGAAAATGTAAAACCATCTGATATAATAACACGTAAAACCTTAAGAAATGCCATCGTTGCGGATTTGGCACTCGGCGGTTCAACAAATACTTTTTTACACATATTGGCAATAGCAAATGCAGGCGGAATTGATGTTACATTAAACGATTTTGAAGAATTAAGCAAAAAAATTCATCAAATTGTAAAAATAAACCCGTCATCAGCCCTTACAATGGCAGATTTCCATAATGCCGGCGGAATACCGGCAGTATTGAAATCATTAAATAAGTTTTTATCTGACGAAAAAACATGCTCCGGTTTAAAACTTTCCAAAATAGCAGAAAAAGCCTATCAAAACAAAGATATAATTCCTGATTATGATAAATCATCTTACACTCAAGCCGGACTCGCTATTTTGTACGGCAATTTAGCAAAAGACGGCTGCGTAATAAAAACATCGGGTGTAGCACCGGAATGCTACACATTTGAAGGAAATGCCAAATGTTTTGATTCAGAAGAAGAAGCAATGAATGCACTTGAAAATGATAAGATAAAAGAGGGAGACGTTATTGTTATACGTTATGAAGGTCCAAAAGGCGGCCCCGGAATGAGAGAAATGCTAGCCCCAACATCGCTTTTGGTAGGTAAAGGATTAGGGAAAAAATGTGCACTCATCACTGACGGAAGATTTTCCGGCGCAACCAGAGGAATTTGTGTCGGGCACATCTGTCCTGAAGCCGCAAATGGCGGGGAAATAGCATTAATCAAAGATGGGGATAAAATAAAAATTGATATTCCTGCTCGTTCAATAGAACTTCTTGTAAATAAAAATGAATTAGAAACCCGTCGCTCAAACTTAAAAGCATTTGAACCAAAGGTAAAATCCGGCTATCTGTACAAATATTCGCAAAATGTACAAGATGCAAGCCATGGAGCTATTGTTTAATTATTTTTTTTCGGCTCTGCGAACAAATTTTAAATCATAGCCTAAAATATCCGCAATAATAACCATTTCTCTATGACTAATAGTTTCATTGCGCAACTTATTTGACAAATTATTTAATGAATATGGTTTATTCAACCTTTTTCCAAGAGCTTCTGCCAATTCCGTCAATGAGACATTCACGTCTAATAGTATCTTTTTAAGCTCATTAATTATCATAATATACCCCGTAGGTTGGAACATGATTACTTATTTTATTTTAATAATACTAAATTATCAAATTAGAATGAACATTAGGTTGACAATTTCACTATAGGATGTAATAATGAACTTATACGTTGTTTAATTAAATAAAATCACACTGAGACTTATAAATATTAAAGCTGAAATATAAACAACCCCACAAAAGCCCTTAATTGTAACGATTTTGGGCTTTTTCGATACCGTTTTTTAAATAGAATTCAACAGCGTCAACTGAAGTATTCAACACATTTCTTAACTG
Source organism: uncultured bacterium (assembly GCA_947169755.1). Classification (GTDB taxonomy): domain Bacteria; phylum Cyanobacteriota; class Vampirovibrionia; order Gastranaerophilales; family Gastranaerophilaceae; genus Stercorousia. The sequence continues at coordinate 537 of CAMVQX010000142.1, read as the reverse complement.
TTCAAGTTGCTCTTTTGTAAAATTTTGTAAAACATACGCCTCTGAAGGTATGTTAGGTTGAGGTCCTATACCTATTTTAAGCCGGTCAAAATCTTTTGTTCCAAGATGCTGAATAATTGATTTTATACCATTATGTCCGCCATCAGAGCCATTTGCTCTAAAACGAATTTTCCCGAGGTCAAGCGATATATCATCAAAAATTATTAAAACGTCTTTTGTATCTATTTTATAATAATCCATAACCGCACGAACAGCCTCACCTGAAAGATTCATAAACGTTGTCGGTTTTATAAATATAATATCATCATATCTTGCTAAAAAACATTTTAATTTACGTTCTTCTTTGAAAGAAAATCCCTTAAGCACAGCCCATTTATCAAGCACCATAAAACCTGCATTGTGCCTTGTAAAGCAATATTTTTCACCTACATTTCCGAGCCCTGCTATTAGTTTCATTCGCCACCTCTCAATTATAATTTTAACCTAAATAAATATTACCGCCCTGATTTACCATGTTTTCGCTTAACAAAATGATAA
>CAMVQX010000141.1 GCA_947169755.1 uncultured bacterium | reverse complement strand
GGATATGTTCATGTAACAATAATAGTATTACAATATTGGCAAGAGGGAATTTTATATGAAAAAACTTCTAAGTTTGATATGTGTTCTTGCAGTAGGAATACCTGCATTCGCGGGCTTTAAAGAACATTTTGATTTAGGTCAGCAATACTATGCAAATTACCAATATTCAGGTGCTATAACAGAATTTAAAAACGCTTTAAGAATAAATTATCTCGACAACTCAGCACGTATCGGATTAATAAATTCGTACCTTGCAAGAGGTAAATATTTTGCCGATACTGACAAAAATTTTGAAAAGGCCGCAGATGATTATCGTGCTGCATTATTCTACCTTGTGTATTATCCGAATGCCAATCAGGTTAAAAATTCTGCGCAAATCATTGTAAGTGTTACTTCAAATTTAAACAAATGTATAAACTTTTCAAACTTTGATACATCAGCACAAAACCGATACAAAAAAGCAATTCAACTTAGAACAGAAGGCAATTTTGCAGCAGCAGGCTATGAATTTAATCAGGCACTCAGCGATACTGCTTTAATCAAAGACAGTTTCCAACAAACAGGCGATATAATGAAACTTTTAGGAAACAATGAAAAATCCGCAGAATACTATAAAAAAGCTGTTTCTGTCGCACCAAATGACATAAATTTAAGACTTTCTTATGCAAAGATGCTGGATAAATTGGGACGTGAAGAAGATGCAGTTAATGAATACAACTATATCTTAAGCAAAACAACTGACAACAAAGATACATTGTATGCCTTAGAGAGAATTTACAAACGTAAATTTGAAGATTCTCCAAACGATGCCGCACTCGCATCAAATCTCGGTGCAATTATGCAAAAAGAAGGAAATTTTGATGAAGCTTTAAAATACTATTCAAAAGCTGAATACCTAAATCCGTCAAACGAAAATACAAGAATAAATGTTGGAACTTTATATCAGCAAAAAGGTGATTACAAGACGGCTATAACCGCATACGATTCTGTTTTGATACTTCATCCGGATAATGTTGAGGCAAACATATACAAAGCGCAATCTCTTGTAAAACTTGGCAATACAAAAGATGCTATGAATATTTACAAAAAGATACTAGCTAAAGATCCTAATAATGAACTTGCTCAAAATGAAATGATTTCTATGGTCAAAGACTCAATGTCTACTATGGAATTTGTCGAATATGTAAAGAAAAACAGTCCAAACAGTGCAGCAAATATACTTTATGATTATGCACTTGAATTGCACAAAGCAAACAAACTTTCGGATTCAATTGCAATTTATAAGGAAGTTATAAATTTAGATGCTCAAAATTCGGAAGCTATGATAAATCTTGCTATAGCACAGGGGCAAAATAAAAACTTTGAAGAAGCTCTTTCAACTTTGAAAAAAGCAGACTTAAAATTTCCAAATAATTCGCAAATTGCAGATGCTATAAAATCAATAAATGCGCAAGCAGTTAATGCAAAACTCGACATCGCAGCAAATTACTACAATAATAAAGATTATCAAAATGCAATTAACGAATATTTATCTATTCAGCCGGCTACATCAGATACGATGCTTGGTGTTGCATCCGCTTACCAAAATATGGGCGATAATGATAAAGCTATTGAATATTATAAAGAAGCTCTAAATCTGGCTCCGACAAACTCTGATATAGCGTACTATATCGCAGCATTATATGCTGAAAAAGCTGATATGGACAACGCAAAAACATTTGCACAAAAAGCAATTTCGTTAAATAAAACAAATTCTCAGGCAAAAGAACTTTTAGCAAGTATTGATGCCAATATAGATGCTAAAAATCTTGAAAATGCAATAGCTTTGTTTGATAAAGAACAATATGATGAGAGTTTGACATTGCTAAACGGAATTCTTACTAAAAATTCCAAAGAACCATATGCTCTATATTACAGGGGTATGATATACGATACCCAAAAGAAATACAATGACGCTATAAATGACTATAAAAAAGCAATTTCTCTAAATCCGGATTTATTAATAATAAACTATTTAATCGGTGTAGATTATGACATGCTTGAAAAATATAAAGATGCGATGTCTTATTACAAATCATTTATTGCAACATATTCAGAAGACGATGATTTCTTGAAATACGCGAACACTCGTATAGGTGAGCTTGCCCCTTATGTCAAATAGAGTTGATGCACTTATACAAAGCCGAGTATCACTTGCCCCAATGGCAGGAATAACTGATTATGTATTAAGGAGTTTAGTTAGAAAATATTCAAAATCCGCTCTTATAACAACCGAAATGATAAACTCTGAATACCTTGCACAAACTCTTAACGGCAGAAGCGGAGTTGAAATATTAAAGCGTGATGAAAATCATTCACCGATTTCATACCAAATAAGCGGACACAAACCTCATATGATGCGCCAAGCCGCAGAATTTTTAAGTGATTATGCGGATATGATTGATATAAATATGGGTTGTCCTGTAAAAAAAGTAGTCGGAGGACAAGATGGGTGTGCTCTGATGCGCAATCCTCAATTAGCTGCAGATTTGGTAAAAGCTGTAAAAGATGGTACGGATAAACCTGTCAGTGTAAAATTCAGACTTGGGTATAACGCAGATGAAATGAATTATGTAGAATTCGGACAAAAAATGCAAGAGGCAGGTGCTGAATTTATAACAATTCATGCAAGGACACGTGCACAAATGTATTGCGGAAACGCAGATTGGTCAAAAATTAAAAAATTAACAGAAAACGTTGATATTCCGGTTTTTGCAAACGGAGATATTACATCAATAGAGGATGCCGTCAATTGTTTGGAATTATCAGGCGCTAAAGGAGTCGCAATAGGACGCGGTGCGCTTGGAGATCCAACACTTATCGGCAGAATCGAACATTATTTTGCAACAGGTGAAAAACTTCCTAGTCCTCCTCTTGAAAAAAGATTTGAAATGCTGAGATATCATTTAGATGAAGAAATAAAATTAAGAGGTGAAAATGTAGGAATAAAATTTATGCGCAAATTTTATCCGTATTACTTATCGGGATTTGAACATGCAAAACAATTACGCTCTAAATTAGTACTCGAAGAAAATTACGAAAATATTAAAAATTTAATCAATTTTCAATATAAATAGCAAAAAATTTTATTCAGCGTTTTTATAACTTTCAAAAGGAAGCAATTATGATTGATAATGATATTAAAGTTTACCACAGATTAGGACATACAGAAGATGGGAAAGCTATATACGAAGTTAAAGATGATTATACTCAAAAATATAAAAAATATACAGTTCCGGAAGAAAACGCCGATAAATATGAAAAGTTTTGTGATAGTTTAGCAAACTCCTCACTCAGAGGTTTTACATCAGATAAATTTATACGAAAAATCGGAATTTCTGGTGGTGCCGGAGCTCTGGCTGGTACAGGAATTGCATTATTATTGACTAAAAAATCTAAAGTTAGCAAAAAAGTTTTGGGCGGTTTATCCGGTGCAATATTAGGTGGTATTGTTGGTGCAATCGGCTATTTAGCATATTTTGTAAATAAAGTCGGTAAAGTTTTATCTGAAGCAAAAAAACTTGGCATTGAAGATTACAAAGAACCAACCCTTGAGCAACCTCAAGTTTCAGAACAACCCAAAGTAAAACCCGTTGAACAAAAGCCGGAAGTTAAAGACGACAAAAAAGTTAAGCAGACAAAACAATCTGAACAACTTGAAGAAACAGAAAATCAGGACTTAAAAGAAAATTCAAAAGATACAGAAACAACCCAACAATAACATAAACATTAAATATATTTTTCAAATCTTTTGTTATAATCTCCTGAATTTATCTTTTGCTTACATACATCCATTGTGGTTGCATCAATATCTTCCAAGTAACGCAAAAACCTCCTGAATATATTTGTAATTGATTGCCGCTTATGCTCGTTCATTGTAGCAAAAGTCATTTCTTCATTTATTAATGGTTCAAGCAGAGAGCCGTCAGGACTTGTTTTAGGTCTCATTTCGGAAACTGCAGCTGAAAGATGTCCTTTAGAAGAATCAAAAGAAAAATTTCTTATTTTAGATGCTTCAAACAAGTCACACGC
>CAMVQX010000140.1 GCA_947169755.1 uncultured bacterium | reverse complement strand
AAAGAATCAAAAAATCAAATTGATTATATAAAAAAAAGTAATCAAAATGAAAAAACAGCTGCTCGTCCTAAAAAAATGATGTACGCTGAAGTGGTTGATATTGAAGATCCTGATAAGGAACAAATTTAATGTTAGATAAGTTAAAAAAAGAATTGATTAATTACGGAAAACTTGCAGGAGAAAAAAATTTTACCCCCGGATATTCAGGTAATTTTTCAGCGCGGTTTGGTGATAAAATATTAATAACTTCTTCAGGTTCTGCAAATGGATATTTGTCAGAAGATGAACTTGTTTTGATGGATTTTGACGGAAATTTGGTCGAAGGTAACAAAAAACCTTCGTCAGAGAAGATGCTTCATGCGGAATTTTATAAGCAGCGTCCTGACGTAAACTATATTATACATGTTCACTCCCCGTTTTTAAGTACGTTTGCGTGTTGTCATATCCCGTTAGATGAACCGATTATGGCAGAAAATGTCTTTTATTTCGGGCAAATCCCGTTGGCTGAATACGGGCTTCCTTCATCAATGGATTTGGTTGAGAAAACGTCAAAGTATTTTAAGGATTATGATGCTGTATTAATGGCTAATCATGGTTTTATTGTCGGGGATAAGACAATAAAGGATGCTTTTTTAAAATTAGAGTTAGCAGAATCGTATGCGCAAGTTGTTTTTAATACGAAAGTTTTAGGAAAACCGGTATTGTTTACACCTGAGCAGGTTGAGGAAATAAATTCTCTAAAAAAATAATTGTGCTATAATCAAGTAGAGGAAAAAATAATGTCATTAATGTTGGAGAATAAACAAGGATTGATAGCCGGAGACGGGATTTTACCGGTAGAGATGGCGCGTCATGCAAAAGAAAACGGATTCGAAGTAATATGCGTTTCTTTATCTAACGATAATTTAAAAGATTTAAAAAAATATTGTTCAAAAGTTTATTCTTGTCACCCAGGTGAAATGACAAAAATTGAAAAGATTTTTACCGAAAATGAAATTAAACAGGTTACTTTTTTAGGTAAAGTCAACAAACGTGTGCTTTTAAAACTTCATAAATTTGATAAACGTGCGATTGAAATTTTAAAATCCGTAAAACGTTTAAACGATGATGAAGTAATGCTTCTTATTGTTAAAGAATTTGAAAATCATGGTATTACAGTTCTTGATCAAACTATATTTATTAAAAATTTGATGATACCTTCTGGTGTCTTAGGTAAACACAAACCTACGGAAGTACAGTTGGAAGATGTAAACTATGGCTTTTGGCTTGCAAAAGAGATGGGTAAAGTTGACGTAGGGCAATCAGTTGTTATAAAAGACAAAATGGCTATGGCTGTTGAAGCTATTGAAGGTACGGATAAATGCATAAGACGCGGCTGCAAGATTGCTAAACGCGGAGCAGTTATTGTAAAGGTTGCAAAACCCTCACAAGATAAGAGATTTGATATACCTGCAATCGGATTGCGTACTTTAAAAACAATGAAAAGGTATAAAGCTTCATTAATTGCGGTCGAAGCTAACGAAACAATAATTGTTAATCAGGAAAAAGTTGTAGAATATGCAAATAAGCATGATATAATCATAATGGCTGTATGAAAAAACTTTTTATTGTTACAGGAGAATATTCAGGTGATATTCACGCTACTCATGTCGTAAGAGCTTTGAGAGAGCAATTAGGGAATATCGAGATTGAGGCTATTGGCGGTGAAAGCCTGAAAAATGAAGGTGTTAAATTATTTTCAGACCATAGTAAAATGGAATCTGTCGGTTTATCCCCAAAAATAATTATTGACCATGTTATGCTTGGCAAAAGAGTTGTTGATTATATAACAAAAGAATATAAGCCCGATGCAGTTTTGTTGATTGATTACGGCGGATTTAATCTGAGAATAGCCAAGTATATAAAACGTTCAGGAATAAAAGTTTTTTATTACATTCCGCCTCAAGTTTGGGCAAGCAGAAAAGGTCGTATTAATAAAATTAAACAAAACGTAGATGAGGTTTTGTGCATTTTTCCGTTTGAAAAAGATTTGTATGAAAGTTACGGTATAAAAGTCCATTATTGCGGTCATCCGTTAGTTTCACAATTGCCCGCTAGGGCTGATAAAAAAGAATTTTTCGAAAAACACGGATTTGATATAAATAAAAAACTTGTATCAATTTTTCCGGGTTCAAGAGTATTTGAACTAAAGTATTTGATGAATACCTTTATTAAGGCTGCGCAAAACTTGCAAAAAAGACATCCTGATTTGCAGTTTTGTATATCACATGCACCTAATTTATCAGATGAAGTGTATAATAAATTTTTGAAAAATACGGATTTTAAAGTTATAAAAGGCGAAAATCAAGCTCTTTTGAGTGTTTCTGATGCTTTAATTTTGGCGTCAGGAACGGTAGCGCTTGAGGCCTGCTTATATCAAACCCCGATGATTATTGCTTATAAAGGACCTTGGCTATTATATTTTGTATATTTGCTTGTAAGATGCATAAAAAGGGTTTCACTTCCGAATATAATAGCGAATAAATCTATTGTACCTGAAATTATTCAAGGAAATTTGAATGTGCACAATATTTCTTACGAAATTGAGAAGTTTTTATATGATAGTGGATACAGAGAGCAGAATATAAAAGCTATGAAGGAAGTTAAAAATTTGCTATCGGAAAAGGTCTCATCAAAAGAAGCAGCGCTTGAAATATCAGAATTCTTGAAAGCTTAATAAATATTTACATAATGAGCAAATTTGGGATGTTTTTTGTGTTTATATAGATGTATGGTTAGTCAGGTAGGAATAAATAATGCCTCCGAAAAGGCATTTTCAACATTTAAACAGCCGCAAAACGGCTGGTTTTTGCCTGCCCAAACCGATAATAAGGATAAGAAGAGTTATAAAATACCTATAACCATCGGAACAGCAGCGTTAATTACAGGATTTGGCATTTTGGCATTATTAAAAGGTCCAAAAGGCACAAATAAATATTTAGCAAAATTGAAAACAATATTGGAAGGTAAACTCGAAAAAGGCGGTAAATTCCAAAGTTTTTATAAGAAATCTTTAGATGCAATTAACTCTTTCTATCAAAAATCTTCAAGTATTAATAATATAAACTCTTTAAAAGATGTTTTGTTCCAAAAACTTATGTTTGGCAAAAAATTTACCAAAAATATTCATCAGGGCATTACGCGTTTCTTCAATAACATAAGCAGGAATACTGTGAACGCTTCGTATGCAAAAACTCAACGTAAATTTGCGAAATTGAATGAGTATATGGCTGAAATAAATGCTGAAATTTTAACAAAAGATTCTAATAAAGCAGATATCGTAAAAAAAATCAGACAAGAAATAACCGAAATGAATTCCGCATTTGAAATCGGTTTTGGTCAAAATGCCCGAAATGCCCGTCTTGAAAAAATTGAACATGAAACAGACGAATTATTTAGCTATTTCTGGGGAAAAAGCTTTGGCGATATAAGACGTAACTTCAAATCAAAAGATATGTACCAGACATTTATTGCAGAAGAGCGTATGCTGCCGTTTAAAAATGCAATGGCTGATGATGTAAGTAAACTGAAAGAAACATTAACTAAAGAATTAAAAGATAGTCTTGCAAAATATAAGGAAATTCTGCCTGAATGGAAATACAAGCTAGTTGAGAAAAAGGCTAATAAATTGCTTAAGTCGCTTGATAAATCAATTGAAACCGAAACATCAAGTTATATTGATAAAGCTCGTGATTTAAAACTCGGTTCAGCACCTACCGATATTATATCTATCCTTGGTACTGTCGGTACTGTCGGCTGGTTCTTGGGTAAATCCAAAGACAAGGAAGAGCGAATCTCATCTTCGCTTAAATATGGTATTCCTGCGATTGGTGCGATTGCAACATCACTTTTATGTACCGCAAAACTTGTAGCCGGCGGAAAATCTATAGCAATAGGTTTAGTTTCAGGTTGGGTTATGAGCAAATTAGGTACTGTTGTTGATAATACCAGAAAAAAATATAAATTGGATGTCTCAATTGAAAACAGAACAATTGTAAAACCTCAACCGGATAATGTATAAAATTTATTTTATTTTTTGCTACAATTTA
>CAMVQX010000139.1 GCA_947169755.1 uncultured bacterium | reverse complement strand
ATACCCTTCTCAAAAATCCTCTTCCTAAAGAGTAGATGGGAATTTTGTTTCCGCAACTCTTAACATTCCTCAAAAAACACTCGACAACAAATTATGTTTGTTGTAGTGTTAAGCTACACGATTAGTCGAAATAAAGGAGAATTAAAATGCAGGTTATACTAAAAAAAGATGTACAAAACCTTGGTGAAGCCGGTGATATCGTTAATGTAAAAGACGGCTACGCAAGAAATTTCCTTATCCCTCAATCAGCTGCAGAAGTAGCTACTAAGGGTGCTTTGGAAAACAGAGAAAAGAATTTAGCGAGAATCCAAGCTAAACAAGAAAAATTACACGCTGAAGCTTTGGAAGTTGCTAAGAAAATTGAAGAATTCGGAAAACTTGAACTTTCTGCAAAAGCTGGTGAATCAGGTAAGTTGTTCGGTACAATCACTACTAAGAAATTGACTGAAGAATTAGCAGCAAAATCAGGTATTGAAATTGACAGAAAGAATGTTTCTTTGAACGCTCCGATTAACAAAATCGGCGAATATACAATGCTTATTAAATTGACTTCTAAAGTTAAATGCGAACTTAAAGTTATCGTTACAGCTTCTGAAGTATTGAAAGAAGCTATTGAAGAAGAAGTTGAAGAAACTGTGGAAGAATAAATGAGCCAAATTTCTGAATTGTCACTGGAAGCTTTGAGCATAGGCTCTTTACCACATAACAATTTAGAAAAAGCCATGGGACTTGTAAAAGAAAATTTCAAAATCCCGTTTTGGCCTCAACTTACAAAAATAAATAAAAACGAAGACATGACTATACAGTTTTTAGAAAACATGCCTTCGTTTTTTTCTGACAAAGAATATCTCGATTGCGAAAATGACAAATTCTATGAAGATTTAGAACAGTTTTTTGAAGATTATGAAGAGATATGCTCAGGTAACTATTCCAATTTAAGCAAATATGCAATAAATTATTCAGCTTCTTTTCCAGAATTTATAAAGATAATTAAAGATTCAAAACCCAAATTCGCAAAAGGACAGATTGTCGGACCGTTTACACTTTCAACAACCCTTGTTGATAAACAAGGAAGGTGTGCATTTTATGACGAAACATTGAAAGAAATTATAACTAAAACTCTTGCTTTAAAAGCTTTATGGCAAATAAATGAGATAAAATGTGCATCTTCAAACACAACTCCAATAATTTTTATTGATGAACCTTCAATTTCTCAACTTGGCACTTCCGCATTTTTAACAATATCCGAAGATGAAGTTGTCGAAATGATAAAGGAAATTTCCGATTTAATAAAACAAAACGGTGCTTTAAGTGCAATCCATTGCTGCGGAAAATGCGATTGGGCATTACCTATCAAGGCAAATGTAAATATAATTAATCTTGATGCATATAAATATTCTCAAAATCTAAGTTTATTCTCAAAAGATTTAAACATATTTTTACAAAACGGCGGTAAAATTGCCTGGGGCATAATTCCCACGCTTGATGCAAAAGCTTTGGAAAATATGGATTTAAAAAAAGCTGTTTCTGTCTTTGAAAAAGCTGTTAAATATTTGACCAAAAAAGGAATTGATGAGAAAATTATTATAGAAAACTCGCTCATCACACCCTCTTGCGGAGCGGGTGCACTAAGCGAAGAACTTGCCGAAAAGGCGATGCATTTGACTAAAGAACTTTCAGACAACATAAAAAGGTATTATGACATTTAAATTAGCAATTACAGGTAAAAGCGGAAGCGGAAAAACAACAATAACAAAAGCATTTATGAGAATTTTTCAGGAATATTTCCCCGAAAAATCCATACTATTGTTTGATAATGATTTAACAAGTGAGCTTGGGCACAGTTTCGGACTTGATATCAGAAATACAATCTACGGCATAAGAAGCGGGAAACACGAATATAAAACCGGAATTCCTGAAGGCATGTCAAAGCAAGAATTTGTTGAATGGGCTATGGAAGATATTGTTGTATCATTGGCCGACAATGTTGATATCATTGTATCTTGGTTCGTAGGTTCAAAAGATTGCCGCTGCCCGATTACGGAACAAATTAATGATGCCGTTTTAAAACTTATTGAAAGATACGATATCGTAATTTTTGATTGCGAATTTGATTTGAAATATTTAAATCAACTGGTAGATACTGATATTGACACAACACTTATAGTTGCAAATCCGACAGAGGAAAGTGCGCACCTTGCAAAACGTATTGAAGAGTTTAGTTCAAAATATGCAGCAGGTAACCAGCTTGGGGTTATCATAAACAAAGTTGATAACACAGATTTGGCATCTGTATATGAACTTTTAAAACGTTTTGACTTAGATGTTTTGGGGGTTGTTCCAAAAGATAATGAAATCAATTCTATTGACAAAGAATCTTCTTTAATACAAGATTCAATAAAGCAGTTTTATTTTAGATTAAATCTTCCGCAAGTGAGGGAGTAATGGCAATTATTTTAGACGGAAAAAAATTGAGAGATAAAATATTTGAGGATTTAAAAAATAAACTTGACAAGATGCCTCAAAAACCTACTCTTGCCGTAATTTTAGCAGGAGACAACCCTGCAAGCCAGATATATGTGAATACTAAGAAAAAAACTGCCGAAAAACTCGGAATAAAATCAGTTGTTATTGAATATCCGTCAAATGTTACGGAAAAAGAAATTATTGATAAAATAAATGAATTAAATAATGACAAGACAATTACCGCAATACTTGTACAATTACCTTTGCCAGGCCATATAAATAAACACAACGTTTTAGACACTATTTTGCCTCAAAAAGATGTGGACGGTCTGACTGCATTTAATTGCGGAAAGCTCTTTGCAGGTGAAAAACCTTATGTTTATCCTTGCACTCCAAAAGGCATTTTATTACTTTTAGATGAATATAATATTGAAATTGAAGGAAAACACGTAGTAGTTTTAGGACGCTCAAATTTGGTTGGCAGACCTGTCGCTCAAATGATGTTGAACCGCAATGCTACTGTTACAACCTGTCACAGCAAAACAAAAAATCTCACTGACATAATAAAAACTGCTGATATATTAATTTCAGCAGTAGGAAAAAGTGTAGTAGGGGAAAATTTTATTAAAAATAATTGTGTAGTTATTGATGTAGGGATTTTTAAAGATGAGACTGGACATATCCGTGGAGATGTTGATTTTGACAAAGTTTCAAAAACAGCATCACACATATCACCCGTGCCCGGAGGTGTAGGTCCTATGACCATTGCATCCTTGATGTTGAATACGGTGGAATTATACGAAATTTCGACATTGTAAATAAATTTCGTCAGCTTACGCTATCCGCCAATCAGGTTCAAGCTGCAAGAGGATTTGATGTTGTTATTAACAAGGTTCTTCAGCGAAGAAATCTCGTTTTCCATCAAACTAATCTGCGAATCCAATGAATCTTGCCGCGTTTCAAGATATTGTTCTTCTTGCTGCAAGATAACGTACTGTGCGTTATCATCCGGATCAATTTCATTTTCTTCACATTCTTGTGCAACATAACCCATCTGTTTTGTTACATAATTTGCTCTGCTCATTACAAGAGTTTGTTCATATTGCAGTTGGCTTTTTTGCAGTGTAAATAAATTTTTCTGTGCATCAATAGCTAAAAAAGTCATCTCATCTCTCCTTATGCTTTGTACTCTCTCAAAATAATAAAGTATTTTTAAAATGTGAAATTTCACAAAAGGAGTTTTTTGTTACATTTGTTTACATATAATAAAAACCGGAAAATTATACAATTTTCCGGTTCTTATATATTATATTAAAAGATTATGCCATCAATTCCTTTACTTCTGCAGCAAAGTTTTTCGGATCTAATTTAATTCCGGGTCCCATTGTTGTAGAAAGATAAACTGATTTTACAAAAGTACCTTTTGCTGAAGATGGTTTTGCTCTCAAGATTGCATCTGCAAGAGTTGCATAGTTTTTAAGCAAATCTTCTTCAGTAAATTCAATTTTGCCAACAGGGCAGTGTATCATACCTTGTTTATCAGCTCTGTACTCAACTTTACCGGCTTTAGCATCTTTTACAGCTTTAGCAATATCCATTGTTACAGTACCTGTTTTCGGGTTTGGCATCAAGCCTTTAGGTCCTAAAACACGACCTAATTTACCTAACATAC
>CAMVQX010000138.1 GCA_947169755.1 uncultured bacterium | reverse complement strand
AGTACAACAGGAGGCGATGATGGACATTACTTTACCCTTACAAGACATGTTTGACGATTTTACAGACATAGTAGTAGAGGCTTTATCCTGATAGGGGATATGCAAAATTTAAGTAATATAAAAAAGCGGTCTTAAAAAGACTGCTTTTTTATTTTTTATTATCAGAGCGTTCTCTAACCGAAAGTTTTACAGGTGTGCCAAAAAATCCGAACGCTTCACGTAATTTATTTTCTATATAGCGTTTATAGTGGTCTTTCATCAAATCTGAGTTGTTTGCAAAAATAACAATGTGAGGCGGTTGAATTCCGGTTTGGGTTACATACATAATCTTTAAACGTTTACCTTTAGATGATGCCGGCGGATTTAACATATAGGCTTCTTTTATAACTTTATTCAAAAGACCTGTTGAAATACGTTTTGTACACTGTTCATAAACATTTTCCGCTTCAATAAAAATTTGGTTTAATCTTTGTTTTGTTACGGCTGAAATGTAAATTTTGGGTGCGTATTCCAAAAATGGTATATCATTTGTAAGTTTTTTATTGTATTGGCTAACGCTGTTTGATTTCTTATCTTCAATCAAATCCCATTTGTTTATCGCAATAATTATACCTTTTCCGGCTTCCGTAATAATTGATGCAATTTTTTTATCCTGATCGGAAATTCCTTGAGTTGCATCAATTACCAAAAGTGCAACATCGCAATCTCTGATTGAGCGAATTGCCCTGTCAACTGCAAATTTTTCAACACCCCAGTCAACTTTGGATTTTTTTCTGATTCCCGCTGTATCTACAATCACAAATTCTCTATCTTTATAAGTAATTGAGCTGTCAATGCTATCGCGAGTTGTACCTGATATATCGGAAACGATTACTCTGTTTTCGTTTAAAAGAGCATTTACAATAGAAGATTTTCCGGCATTTGGACGTCCGACAATTGCAATTTTTATTGTATTATCTTCTGCATCTTCCAAATCCTTTTCAAAATCTTCTGTAACCAAATCGAGCAAATCACCAACCCCACCTGAACCGTGAAGTGCAGAAATTCCGATAGGATCACCAATTGCAAGTGAATAAAAATCATTTACCATCAACAAACTATCAGGATTATCTGCTTTGTTCACTGCCAAAAATACAGGTTTTCCCGATTGGCGCAAAATATTAGCAATGTCATAATCGACGGGGTTTACTCCTTCTTTTCCGTCAACGATAAAAATTATTTTATCAGCTTCTTCGCAGGCGATTTTTGCCTGATCAAAGATTGAAATCATAATTTCATCTTCATCGCCGGGGATAATACCGCCGGTGTCAATTACCGTAAACATTTTGCTTTGCCATTCGACATCAAAATAAATTCTGTCACGTGTAACACCCGGTAAATCGTCCACGATAGAATTTCTTGTACCTATCAAACGATTTACAAATGTCGATTTGCCGACGTTTGGACGTCCTACTATTGCTACAATCGGTTTTGTCATAAAAAAATTATAGCATGGAAACAAAATTATAAGTTTGTTGCATTAAAAATTCCTCCCTTATTAGGGAGGATTAAGGTGGGTGTTTATTCGTATTGCGGGGCTAGTGTCGCCCCTGCACCCCACAGTATGTAGGGCGGGATACCAATCCCGCCTTTATAAAATTGTTAGTAGACACAACAAAATAATAAAGAAGGCTAAAAATTTCAGCCTTCTTTATTATAACTTTTATTCTAATCTATTTCAGGATTTCTTATCCGATAACAGGCGGATTAAATACTCTTGCTGCTAAATCTTTATCAAGCATTAATAATGCTTTTTTGTCATCTCCGATAAGTTTTAGGGTATCCAAAACTGAGCCTGCACTTTCTTCTTCTTCAACTTGTTCTTTCAAATACCAATTTAAGAAAAGTGTTGCAGCACGGTCTTTTGTTTCTTCAGCAACATCTAAAAGAGCATTTATTCTTGATGTTACATATTCCTCGTGCGACAAAATTTGCTCAAAACAAGCCAACGGAGATTTCCAATCATTTTCCGGTTTATCTATAGCTTCGAGAACAACTTTGCCACCTCTTTGGTGAACATAATCAAACATTCCCATTGCATGAGCGTGTTCTTCTTGTGTTTGAATATCAAGCCAATTTACAAAACCTTTTAAATTCAATCTTTCAAAATATGCTTTCATAGAAAGATAAAGATATTCTGAGTACAATTCTTTGTTAATTTGGTCGTTAAACGCCTTTTCCATTTTTTCGCTAATCATAATTTAATTCCTTTCTATGAAAATTTTATCACTAAAAAAGTACTGTCAGGTAATGAAAAATTTTTTATTTTTTTTTAAATTCTGTCTATGAACAATGTCAACAAATTGTTAAAAGCCTATAATGAAAACACTTTATTAAATAAAAATTTTTTATACGAAAGCATTGCATTTCACGGTATCGGAAACGCCTATAATAAACGCTGGCTAGGTAATATCGTGCCTGCAGATGTTTTGAAACTATCTCTAAAAGAAGCAATAGAAATAATTGTAACTCTGTCAGAAAGCGGCATTTTTTATGACAAATTCCCAAATCATATTGAAACACCAAATTATGGAGATAATTGGGGAAGATTTGCAAATTATATAGAAATTAATAATCGTGCAATAGGAATAATGGATAAAGGCTGTACCTGCAGTGGAATTATAAGCACAATAAAGCTTTTGACGGCAATTCCACCCTCTGCAAAAAGTTTTTCAAACTGTATAATTCTTTCACAAATTTGGCAGAATATTTATGGTGATGCTTATGAAAAAGGTCCGTTTGAAGAAAATTCAATTTACGGAATTAGATTGAATGCGCCGTATAGTAATAATATTATTGATTATTCAATCAATTTGTCCGCCGAAGATCAACTCAAAGCATTTGTAGACTTGGCACATTTTAGAGGAATAAAGGTCGGATTTCGACATGTTATTTCTGCAGATCAAATTAAAATATCAAATAAAAAAGGAGATATTGTTTTTGATTGGAAAAATCCAAAACATGTTGATTTATATATAAAAGAGTGTGAAAAACTTGTTAATTTAGGGTTTGATTGTATATTTATTGATTCCGCAAAACACATAGGCGGTTATGATATGTACAATTACACAGGAGTCGGAGCTTTACCTGAATACTGTCAAATGCAATATATTTTGCACGAAATTAGACACCGATGTAAAAGAACAGACTTAAGTTTTGTATGTGAAAAAAGCTCTGATGATTTCACGAGATACAAAGATATGGGATTTAACGCAGGAACTGATTATATAACAGGTGATAATTTTGATGCGGTGAAGAATTTGTCTGACAGTTTAAAATATATGCGTGATTATGCTCCGGGTGTTGAAATTTCAAATGATAATAATGAAGGCGGAATGTCTTATGAACAACGATTGAATCGTATAAATACCGCACTTTTTGCATATACTTTTGCCAGTGATAAATTGCCAAGTTTTATGCAGATGAATGATTTGTTCCCGCTAAGATACGATACAACAACCCATCATTTGATGATGACAAACCCGTCATACTCGACAGATGGAAGTAGTCAAAGTCATTTTGAAAATCTTTTTGCAAAAGATGATGGCAAAGAATATAACAGGCGTGCAGGCGAAATTTTTGCCTATGCATTAGAAAAATAAAAAGGAGAAAAACTATGACATTTAATCCGTTACAAGAAAAGGGTATCCCTTTAGAAAAACAGGTAAGAAGTTGGCATGAAATTGTCAAAAGACCTTTTGACAAGCACAATGTCAACTGTTACACAAGAACAAGACAAATTTTAATGAATGGTATTGAGGTAGAAGCTTGGAATTTTAAACATAATTTTTCAAGAACCTGTCCTGATACAGATGTAAGTAAGCTTGTATCACAAACCAGACGTATTGAAGATATGCAGCAAACAACAGTAAACTGGATAACACCTGCCGAACAAACAGTCCTTGAAACAACACTTGGCTATGAACAGGTTGCCGTTGATTTGACAGCTTGGCTTGCCCAAAATGAACCCGATGAATACGTAAAAGAAGCGTTTAATTTTGGCCTTTTGGAAGATTTCGACCATTTATACAGATATAGTCAATGGGCATATATGATGCACGGTCTTGATCCGGATGATATTTTGCAAGGCATGACAGATGTTGTAATCGGGC
>CAMVQX010000137.1 GCA_947169755.1 uncultured bacterium | reverse complement strand
GTCGACGAGGTTACTATTTTGGAACCCTCTGACAATATATATAAAAGAATTGTTTGTATTATGAAACAATCTACGCAGGAGTATTACAATATGAGAATGGTGTTAGGATTGGAATATAAATAGTTGTTGGGTTTCACCCAACCTACAAACTTACATATCAAGTTTTAAATAATTTATAATGTTTTTCAAATTATCTTTCCATATTACATAACCTATATCATATATGTGGTGTTCATCTATTGTACAAGTATTTATAATATTTTTAATTGCTCTATAAAATTCTTTCAATAATTTTTTCTTTTCAACAATAACATCACATCTGATATCGTAATAAGTTAATCCTTTTGAATCAAGTTCATCATCTGAAATTTTATCATCTTTCCATAAATCATGAACTCTTTTGCCATCTGCAACAAGAAACCTTATTTTTTGATTATCTATTGGACTTACATATAATAGCGGATTTGAAATTTCTTCATTTTCAAGGTATATTGCAGATGCATCTTCTAAATTTATAATATTTTCAAAGAAAATAACTAAATCTGATAAATCATAGGCCGCCAAAGTTATTAGAATTTCGAACTTACTTCCATTTAAAATACAATTTTACCCAGCCAGCATCTTCTTCACCTTTATATAGTTGTAAATCATTATTTTCAGTAGGTGTAGATTTATCTATAAATTGTATTGTTTCATTTTCTGAATAGTAGTTACTAAATAAATTCATATATTTCCTTGTTATACTATTGTTAATTATTATTATAAAACAGAACTATGTCAAATATGGACATAATAGAAATAACACACTTGGAACCCTTTAAAAAGCACATAGATACTTAAAAAGGACCGAAATTTTTCGGTCCTTTAAATTAAATGTCGACGGCGGGACTTGTCTTGCTCGTTCGCGTTTAACGGGTCTACGGTTTTTCTTTTCAGAAACTTCGTTCCTTCCAAAGAAAAGACCTTCGCCCTCAGCTCACTCGCGCTGAACCCCCAAAAGATGATTCCAGCCCGCCCCAACTTCATAATAAAAGAGATACTGACATAAGTCAATATCTCTTTTATGGTGTCGTAGGGGGGACTTGAACCCCCACGGATTTCTCCACACGCCCCTCAAACGTGCACGTCTACCATTCCGCCACTACGACATACAAACTGTTATTCAATTTTAACTGTACATGATATATCAATCGTGACGGATGCGCTTCGCGCCCTCTCGAAAAACGATACTTAATCGTTTTTCTCGGCAGAGTGTCACGTCGACATAAAACTTCTATTTAATTTTCAACATATATATATTATCACATCAACTTTTTTTGTAAATAAAAAGCGAGACCAATTATCAGTCTCGCTTTTTAATATAATTTTATGTTCTTAGCCTGCAACTTGGCTCATTACTTCTTCAGCAAAGTTATCTTGACGTTTTTCCAAACCTTCACCAAGCATATATCTTGTGAATGCTGTAACTGTCAATTTACCTTCGATTAATTGACCTACAGTAATGTCAGGATTTTTGATGAACGGTTGTTCCATCAATACTTTTCCTGCAAGAAGTTTATTTACACGGCCTTCTACAATTTTTGCTCTGATTTGCTCAGGCTTTTTCAACAAATCTTCTTTACCCATTTCAATTTCTGTTTCGTGGTCAATTACAGATTGAGGAATTTCTGCTCTTGTTACAAATTCTGGAGCAGATGATGCGATATGCAAGCAAATATCGTTCATTAATTCATCATCCTTTTTATCCGTTTGGATTAAAACACCGATTTTGCCGTTGTGAATGTATGATGCTGTATTACCCTCATAACGAACAAATCTTCTGAAAGTAATTTTTTCACCGATTGAAGCGATTTTTTCTTTAATCACGTCAGAAATTGTTTTTCCGCATTTTGGACAAGTTGAAGCCAAAAATGCATCAACATCAGAAGGATTAGATTTTGCAACAGCTTCAGCCATGCAAGATGCTAATTCTTTAAATTCTTCATTCTTTGCAACGAAGTCAGTTTCGCAATTAACTTCAACTAAAGCACCGCAATCAGATTGGATAGAAGATGCTACCAAACCCTCAGCAGCAATTCTGCCCATTTTCTTGTCAGCAGATGCCATACCTTTTTGACGAAGTACGTCCATTGCTTTATCCATATCACCGTCAGTTTCAACAAGTGCTTTTTTAGCATCCATCATGCCGGCACCTGTTTTATCACGGAGTTCTTTTACCATTTGAGCTGTAATGTTCATTTGTTTCTCCTTATTTATTTTTAGAGTGAAGGGTGAGCGTATAATCTCACCCAATACATTATTTTTCTTCTTTAGCTTCTTCTGCCGGAGTTTCTTCAACGCCTGCATCTTTAGCTTTAATAGCTTCTACTTTTTTAGAATTAGCATTTGCTTCTCTCAATTGTTTTCCTTCCAAAACTGCATCTGCCAATTTTGAAGTAATTAACTTAATTGAGCGGATAGCATCATCATTACCGGGGATAATGTAGTTGATACCGTCCGGATCAGCATTTGTATCAGCCAAGCAAATAACAGGGATATTCAATTTGTTAGCTTCCCGAATTGCAATATCTTCTTTCTTTTGGTCAATAATAAAGATAATATCAGGCAAACCTCTCATATCTTTAATACCACCCAAAGTTTTGCTTAATTTACCTAATTCTCTGTTTAATTTAGCGATTTCTTTTTTAGGTAATTTTTCAGCGTGGCCGGAATTGATAAAATCTTCCAATTCTCTAAGCTTGTTAACACGACCTCTGATAGTTTCGAAGTTTGTTAACATACCGCCTAACCATCTTCTGTTAATATAATATGCACCTGATCTTTGAGCTTCTTCTGCAACAACTTCAGCTGCTTGTTTTTTTGTACCTACAAACAAAACATTTTTACCGCGTGCTGCAAATTCTCTTACAACTGCATAAGCTTCATCTAACAAATCGGTAGTTTTACGCAAATCCAATACATAAATACCGTTTCTTGCACCGTAAATATACGGTTTCATTTTGGGGTTCCATCTTTGTGTTTGGTGTCCGAAATGTACACCTGCTTCTAAAAGTTCAATCATAGATGCTGTTGGCATCGCTTTTCTCCTTTTCTTTAACTTATTGTACTACGGGCTATACGGCCTCATCTGTTATTCAGACTAGGGCAAAACCTATCAGGCTCGTGTAACCAATAATATAATAGTACAAAAATAATTTCTTGCAAATTATTATTGAGTTTTATTAAAAAAGCCGGATTTAAAAATCCGGCTTTTCTTTTATACTCCAATCAACTCTTTAACTTCCTTACGTTTAACTTTTCTTGTTGTTGTTTTTGGAAGCTCTTGTTTTGATATTACAATATTTGTAGGACGTTTATACTGTGCCAAACGTTCTGACAACGATTTGACATCAAGCCTAATCATTCTTTCAATATCTTCATCAGAATAGCTGTTGTAAAGTTCAGCTTTCGGAACAATTACCGCAGTAACTTCTTCAGTACCATCTTTGGCACCAAAAGTTCTTGATGTACCAAGTACACAAACTTCTGCAACATAATTGCTCTTTTCAATTACAGCTTCAATTTCTTCAGGGAATACTTTTTTACCGCCTGATAGAACAATCATATTTTTGATACGACCTGTAATATACAAGTGTCCGTCACGATCAATTTTAGCAATATCACCTGTATGAAGCCATCCGTCTGAATCAATAACTTCAGCAGTCATTTCAGGTTGGTTGTGATAACCTTTCATAACAGAAGGACCTCTCAACAACAATTCACCTGAAGATTTATCAATTCTCGCTTCAAAATTTCTGAGCGGTCTGCCAACTGATGATAAAACATTACGTTTATCCATATTAACAGAAACAACAGGACTTGTTTCAGACAAACCGTAACCTTGATAAACTTTTATACCGATTCTTTCAAAGAACTTACCAACCTCAATATCTAACGGAGCACCGCCTGAAATACATCCTTCAAAATATCCGCCCATACTGTCATGCAATTGTTTAAACAAAATCTTTTTAATACTGTATGACGGAATAAATCTTGCTAAATGGTAGAAAAATTTAAACGCATATTGAGTAATCAACGGCGCATTTTTGATTTCTTTTTCAATACCCGCTTTTAACAATTTTAAAAATGCAGGAACAACAATCATAAATTGAATATGTTTTTCCTTCATTATATCTGTAATATCTTTTGGTTTAAGACTTGTTGTATAAGATCGGAAGAGCGTCGTGTAGGGAAAGAGTGTAGATCTCGGTGGTCGC
>CAMVQX010000136.1 GCA_947169755.1 uncultured bacterium | reverse complement strand
TGGATTGCTATAACTTTGTAGCCGGATAAAATATCTAAAAGGCACATAGAGTCATAGCCGCCTGAAAATGCTACAAGAAACGGCTCTTTTAAATTATACTTTGAGATAAAATTTTTAACCCTTTTTTCAATCAACCTCTTGCCTCTTGAAATTTTTTAACACCTTCTTTTATTTCAACCGCATCAACTCCCAGCTGCTCCAAAGCTTTCATTGCAAGAGAATTCGGCTCAGTTGTGAGTGCAAGAAGCATATGTTCAGACTCTATTTTTGTTTTTTTATCTTTTTTAGCCAGTTCCCAAGCTGTTTCAAGAACTCTTTTTGCACGTTCTGTAAATACGATTTCCTTATCAAAGTATTCGTTGCCAAATCCGATAATATTTTCAACTATTGTTCTTGCATCTTTTATATTTATTTCAAGTTCAGTTAATACTTGACCGCCAATACCTGTTCCTTCCCCGATTATTCCGAGTAAAAACATTTCAGTTCCGACAATATTACGTCCAAGTCTGCGCGCTTCTTCTTTTGCAAGACGAAGTATAGTCAATGTTTCAGGCATTTGTTTTTCGATTGGCTTGATAATAGCATGGGCTAAATCGTTGTCGGATATTCCTATTTCTTTCAAAATGTCGTAAGCTATACCGCGTTTAGTTTTAAGTAACCCTAATACAATATGCTCCGGCAATACAACTGATGAACCTAATTCTTTCGCTGTTTGAAGTGCCATATTCATTGTTGTAAAGGCGTTTGGTGTAAAAATAATTTGTCGGCCTTCATATTCTGCTTTTCTTGATTGGACTAAAGCAAGTTTTTCTTCAAAATTTTCGCTTGTTACTCCGTATTGCGCAAATATTTTTGTTAGTTCAGAATTCTTATCTTCCAAAATAGATGATAAAATTTGTTCAGTGCCTAATATTTCATAATTTGAAGTTGAAAGTTTTGACACCGCACGTTCAAATACTTTTGCAGACTCTTCACTGTCAAAAATATTATCTGTTTCTTGCGCTTTATTAGGGATGATTTCTCTGTGTTCATCTATTTCGGGATGATAAAGCAATTTTGATTTTTTTTGTACAAGTTTTTCCAATAATGCTTTAGATTTATAGATATCAAATCCCAAAGCTTCCAATATTTTTACATTGTTAGATTTCTTCTCTGAAAGTACGGCAAGGAATAAATGTTCATAGAGTATTGTAGGATTGTTTGATTTGTTTGCCAAATCCAGAGATTTTTTCAGTATTTCTTTGTATTCGTTGTCAAAATGCAAATCGTTTATTTGCTGATTTGAAACAAAGTGAGTATATTTTTCAATTTCGTTAATTAATTTTTCTCTGGTTATATTGTAAGATTTAAATATCTTCAAGGAAATACCTTTAGCTTCATCAAACAATGCTAGCAATAACAATTCAGCAGAAACTTTTCTTGCTCCGATTTCTTTAGCAATTGTTTGGGATGTGCTTACAACATTTATTGCCTTTTCCGTAAACTTTTCAAACATTATTCTTCATCCATACTTTCTACATAATTGGCTACTTTTTCAAATTCTTCGTCATCATCGATTGTTTCAAATAGGTATTCTTCACCGTCTTTTGTTAATCTCATAAGAACTACTTCATCACTTTCTTCATCTTCAACAGGAAGTAATAAAGCGTATTCTTGTTCATCAACTTCTACAATGTCGAACAATTCAAATTTTACTACGTTGCCGTTTTCATCAACGGTTTCAATAATTTGTTCTTCTTCTGCCATGTTAAATTTTCCTTTCTAAATATTGTTCCAATATTATTCGGGCGCTTTCTACATCAACAAGCCCTTTATCTTTTCTAAAATCAATTTTTCTGTTTCTTAGATTTTCTTCAGCGGTATCGGAGGTTAATCTCTCATCTTCGAAAATTATTTTATAACTTTTAAGCCGAGAGGCAAAATTTTTGCAATCTTGGGCTTGTGAACCTTCTGTCCCGTCCATATTATACGGTAAACCAATGATTATTTCTTCCACATTATTTTCTTTTGCTATTTCATCAAGCTTTTTTAATGCATCAATTTCCGGTTGTCTGTCTATGTAGGAGTGTGGGTTTGCAATTATGTGCAGATAATCGCTTAAAGCAATTCCGATTCTTTTTGTTCCTATATCAAGTGCCATAATTTTATGCATTAACCCACATGTCCTCAATTGATTTTACACGCTTTTCATCTTTTATAGAAAAATAGTATTCATAAATACTTTTTCTTACTATGTTTTTGAAAAATTCTTTAATCAATTTTTTATCATTATACAAAGAATACAGATTTTGTGCAGATTCTTCATCATCTGAAAGATGTTTTAAAATTGCACAATTTAATATTCTTTCTGTCCAAACTTTTTCTTCTGAGTTGAAAAAGATTTTGTTTATGTTTTCGTCAATTATTTTGTCAAAATCTTCACTTGGTGTTTGTTTTGTTAATTCTAAAAAATCTTCAAATTCGTCGCTATATTCGCTATCTAAGAACCAAAAATCAGTAAAATCGTATTTTAAAATATCTTCAAATTCATTCTCGCTGAGATGCTTAACTTTATAGTCAAGTGATATTTCTTTAGGTTCAATATCCATTAAAAGATTTTTCCAGCATACGTATTCGTAAGGTATTTTTTTTGATATTTTTTCCGCATTTAAAAGAATCCATCTCATAATTTGCGGTTCAATTTCTATTGCGCGCTGGCCTTTGTAAAATCTTTCAATGATTGCGTTGCATTCAAATTGAGATATATCGTTAAATCCAAAACAATCTTTTATCCCTTTGTAGTCGTCAATTACAATTGCTATAAATTGAATTTTGCCATTATCTGTAATTCTAGACACAATAATTGCTTGATTACCGTGTCCGTCAGGATAAGTTATACAAAATTTGTATGGCTTTGAAAATTTTAAAAGTTCCTTATAAAAATTGTAAGTATTGTCTTCTCTTATTCCTGCGAGTTTTAATTTTGATAAATTTCTATTAATGGAGGATTTTAAACTGTCATCTGCAATTTGCAACGAATCATTTAAAGCATGGTAAGCCAATTGTGATTTTGTATCCCCTAAGAGCTCAAGTGCGGTTTTACCGGCTTCTGTATCCGGCATTGATAAAAATACAGGAATAAGCATGTTGGCAAGTTCATCTTTAGAATAATCTTTGGCAAACGAATTTAGCAATATAACCTGATCATTTTCAGCTAACGAATTTAAAAAATCTAAAAAGTCTATCTGAACTTCAGGATTAACTATTGCATTATCAAGTATCCTTTTTGTATCTGATTCCACAAATTCATCAGGATTGTCAAGATACTTGTTGCATTCATCATAAGTCCAGTTTGTATCAATATCCCTTAACAGATCAAGTGCAAATATTTTTGCCTGATTTGATGAGAGATTATTTTTTATAATATTCCAGAGTTTCTCGATTAATTCATCTTCAGGGCAATATCTTTGGAGTAAGAATTTTGTAAGGTTTTGATTTTCGTTTGAAATTTCTTTAAAAAGTAATTTAACTACGATATTTTTGTCTTCTTGTATATCAAGAATCCTATAGTGAACATCGTAATTTTGAACATCTTTAATGCCCTTTAATTCATCATATATGTGAGAAATTTCTGCTTTTATTTCAAACGGGTTTAATTGCATTATCTAGCTTTCCCCCAGAATGCATCAAGTATAGCCTGCGCTTCTGCTGACGGCATCCTGTCATTTAAAATTAAATATTGAACGGCAATCATGGCGCATTCGGAACATATATTTACACCCGGCCCTTGTACCATTTTTATTACTTGAGTATTCGGGCGTTTGCAAAAACTGCAATATACCAAATCATCATTTTGTTTTTCAGCTTTTTCCTTTTTCTCTCTTTTTGCTCCTAATTTAACAACTTTTTCGGACATATTCACCTCTGTAACGTTTTTAATAAAATTTGCCTTATTGTTTTGAGTATTTTATAATGATTCAGAACAATAATTTAATGAGGGTATTTTAGCATGAAAAAAGCTTTTTTGCTAGCAACTATATTATTAATTTCAGTTATTTCTACTGCGTGTATAAACAACTTTGCCGTTCAGGAATTAAACAATAAGGCAAAGGAATTCATGGATAAAGGTGATTATGTTTCTGCGGTTGAACGTTTGAAATCAAGCATTGATTTGGCACCGGACGTCTTTGAGACTCGCTATAATTTGGCTGTTGCATATACTCAAGCTGAAGATTATGCTAATGCAATTGAAGCTTTTAACGAAGCATCAAAAATTAATCC
>CAMVQX010000135.1 GCA_947169755.1 uncultured bacterium | reverse complement strand
TTTAAAAAATCACTATCTGCTATTTCACAGGCTGTTACACTAAATGTTGCACTGGACGATATCAGTTTTGCAGATACTATAATCGGAGATGCCGGGAGTGTTACACCCGAAGATGACGGAGTAACTGTTGCAAGTCTTTTGAATAGCAGAATGAATGTTGTTAATGCATCATATATTTCACCTTATGAAAGTAATCCGACATACCCATCGGAAGCCGGCCTTGTAATGCCGGCCACAGACACATTCTTGGCTTTTAATGATGGAAGCATATTTGAATTTTTAAACTCTTTATCACCCGGTTCAGGCTGCAAAATGGGAACAAAAATTTGCTTAGGCGTTATTGATGTAAACGGAGCTAAAGGCCCTAATAAACCGGTAGTATGTGACAATGTTGCAAATACCAGACAAGATAGCTACAGCGACGGTGAGATAGTAATTGATAATACAGCCTGCACAGTAAAATCTCCGACAGATATTTATCCGGTATTTTATTATGACCAAACAATAGTTCCCGCAACTAATGCAGGCAGAGCTGTCCTATACGGAAAATAATATAACTTAACTAAATAACCAGTCGAGCACATTCTTTAAAGCTCTTGCACGATGAGAAATTTTGTTTTTATCATCTTCAGACATATCAGCCATGGACATACCAACACCCTCAGGCCAAAATATCGGATCATACCCAAAACCGTTTGTACCTGATTGAAATGTCGCAATTTCACCCGGGCATTCACCTCTTGTTTGGAAAATAATTTTTCCTTCAGGAGATACTAAAGTCATTACGCATACAAATTTTGCTTTACGGTTGCGTTCATCTTTCAAATTTGAAAGCAATTTATCAATTCTTTTTTGCGAAGTTTCCGCATACCTCGCGGAATGAATTCCGGGTTCACCGTTTAAGGCATCAACACAAAGTCCTGAATCATCTGCCAGAGCCACTATTCCTGCTAATTTTGCAGCTTCTTTTGCTTTTATATAAGAATTTTCTTCAAACGTAACGCCCGTTTCATCTGGATCAAAACCTTCAGGCGGAAGAACAAAATCAATTCCGCAATCACCTGCAATAGCTTTTAATTCCTGTAATTTGTGAGGATTGCCGGTTGCAAATACGATTTTTTGCATTTTTAAACCCCGAATCTTCTTTGACGTCTTTGAAATTCTCTAACAGCGTCTGCTAACTCATCACGTCCAAATTCCGGCCAATATTCTTTTACCACCAATATTTCAGAATAAGCAATCTGCCACAAAAGATAATTTGAAACTCTCATTTCACCGCCGGTTCTGATAAGCAGATCAGGGTCAGGAATACCTTTTGTATAAAGATTATCAGAAATTGTATCCAAAGTTATTTCATCAGATTTCAAACCTTTATCCGCTATAGATTTTACAGCGTGTAAAATTTCATCTCGCGCCCCATAATTAAATGCAATTTGAAGATTTACACCTGTGTTATTTTTTGTTGTATCAACAGAATTTTGCAAGATTTTTTGAAGTTTGGCACTCAATTTTGAAATATCACCAATAAACGATATTTTTACCCCTTCCGAATGCATTTCCGCAAGTTCGTTGGTCAAAGTAATTGCCAAAAGCTCCATTAAAAAATCAACTTCTTCTTTTTTTCTGTTCCAATTTTCTGTTGAAAAAGCATAAACTGTCAAATATTTTATTCCAAAATCTTTGCAAGCTCTGAGTGTTGTTTTTAGAGCTTCAACACCTTTTTTATGTCCCATTGCAGAGGGTAAATTCTTCTCTTTTGCCCATCGGCGATTGCCGTCCATAATTATTGCAATATGCTTCAAATTTGTGTTTTTAACAATTTCAGAAATAGACAAATCTTTTTCTAACATCTTCATAAAACTCATTATATTTCAAATATGTAAAAATACAATTGAATAAATTTGTAAAATTATTTGTTTGTGTGATAATTATTTATAGGCTAGAAAAAAATAAATAGCGAATGTACACAATATAAAAAGGAAAAACAAAAATGGCTAGAAAAACTCCATTGGAAAAAATCAGAAACATTGGTATTGCAGCTCACATTGATGCCGGCAAAACAACTACCACTGAGCGTATTTTGTTTTACACAGGTAAAACACACAAGCTTGGTGAAGTTCATGACGGTGCTGCAGTAACCGACTTTATGGAACAAGAAAGAGAAAGAGGTATCACAATCCAATCAGCAGCAGTAACTGCAGAATGGAAAGGACACCAAATTAACATCATTGACACCCCGGGCCACGTTGACTTTACAATCGAAGTTGAACGTTCATTACGTGTATTAGACGGCGTTGTTGCTGTATTCTGTGCAGTAGGTGGTGTTCAATCTCAATCAGAAACTGTTTGGAGACAAGCAAACAGATACGAAGTACCTCGTATGGTATTCGTAAACAAAATGGACAGAACTGGTGCAGATTTCTACAGAGTAGTAGATCAAATCAAAACTCGTTTAGGCGGAAATGCTGTTCCTATTCAATTACCAATTGGTGCAGAAGATAAATTTACAGGTTTGGTTGACCTTATGACAATGAAAGCTGAAATTTATACAAACGACCTTGGTACAGATATCAGAGAAGAAGAAATCCCTGCAGATCTTCAAGCAAAAGCAAAAGAATACAGAGATGCAATGGTTGAAGCTATCGCAGGTGAAGACGATGCATTGATGGAAAAATTCTTTGAAGATCCTGATTCAATTACAGTAGATGAATTGAGAGCAGGATTAAGAAAAGCTGTATGTAATAACAAAATCGTTCCTGTTTGCTGCGGTACAGCATTTAAAAATAAAGGTGTTCAATTATTATTGGACAACGTAGTTTATTATATGCCATCACCGGTAGATGTAAAAGCTATCGAAGGCGAATTGGAAGACGGTACAAAAGTTGAAAGACATTCATCAGATGATGAGCCATTCTCAGCTTTGGCATTCAAAGTTATGACAGACCCATTTGTTGGTCGTTTAACATTCTTACGTGTATATTCAGGTAAGATTACTTCAGGTTCTTATGTTTTGAACGCTACAAACGGCAAAAAAGAACGTATTGCACGTTTAGTTCGTATGTATGCTGATCAAAGATTAGAAGAAAATGAAGTTTATGCAGGTGATATTTGTGCAGCAGTAGGTTTGAAAGACACTACAACAGGTGATACATTGTGTGATGAAAAAGCACCGATTATCCTTGAAAAAATGACTTTCCCTGAACCTGTAATTTCTGTTGCTATTGAACCAAAAACAAAAGCAGACCAAGACAAAATGGGTATTGCTCTTCAAAAACTTGCAGAAGAAGATCCATCATTCCGTGTAAAATCTGATACAGAAACAGGTCAGACAATCATTTCCGGTATGGGCGAACTTCACCTTGATATTATTGTTGACCGTATGTTAAGAGAATTCAAAGTAGAAGCAAATATCGGTAAACCACAAGTTGCATATAGAGAAACAATCAGAGGCACAGCTGATCAGGATTCTAAATTCATTCGTCAATCAGGTGGTAAAGGTCAATACGGTCATTGTAAAGTTAGAATTTCTCCTGCCGGCGAAAACGAAGGTTTTGTATTTGAAAACAAAATCGTTGGTGGTGCTATTCCTAAGGAATACATTGAACCTGCAAGAAAAGGTATGGAAGAAGCTTTGGAAGGCGGAATTTTGGCAGGCTTCCCAATGATAGACGTAAAAGTTGAGCTTTACGATGGTTCTTACCACGAAGTTGACTCTTCAGAAATGGCGTTCAAAATCGCAGGTTCTATGGCGATTAAGGAAGGTTGTAAGAAAGCTCAACCTTGCATCTTAGAACCTATGATGAAAGTTGAAATTGAAATTCCTGACGAATTTACAGGTACAATTATCGGTGATATATCACGTCGTCGTGGTCGTATCGAAGGTCAAGAACCTCAAGGCAATACCGGAAATGTTATCGTAAGAGCGATAGTACCTCTTGCAAACATGTTCGGTTACGCAACAGATTTGAGAAGTAACACACAAGGTCGTGGAACATTCTCAATGGAATTCCAAAAATACGAACAAGTTCCCGGAAACGTTGAAAAAGAAATCATCGAAAAAGCGGGAGCGAGCAAAGCATAAGCGGGAACGAGCCGAGGGCGGAGGCTGGTGTCGGCTTGCGACAAGCAAGACGAGCAGAGACGAAGACCCGTTTAAGGCGAGTGACCAAGAGGGCAATTTTGCGAAAAGAAGGAGGCAACAAGCCTCCTTTTTTTATTTATTAATTATGAGAATATTTTAAACGTTGATTCAACATTTTTGTTA
>CAMVQX010000134.1 GCA_947169755.1 uncultured bacterium | reverse complement strand
CATGAAGAAGTTATTGATGCGGCAAACAAAGCAAAAATAAAGTTTAAATCGCTTATATTAGAAATAATATCGAATATTTAAATTGATTCTAAACAAAAAACAGCCTCAACAAGAGGCTGTTTTTTTATTATAGACAAATTATTTTGTCTGTAATTTGTTAACGGCAAGAGTTAGTCTTGATTTCTTTCTTGCAGCTGTATTTTTGTGTAAAACACCTTTAGATACAGCTTTGTCGCATAATTGGTATGCTCTTGAAAGAGCTGATTTTAAAGCTTCTGTATCAGCAGCTTTAGCAAGTTCCAATACTTTCTTAAAAGCAGTCTTGATAGATGTTTTGAAAGCAACGTTTCTTACTCTGTTTCTTTCAGCGACTAGTACTCTTTTTTTAGATGATTTTAAGTTTGCCATTTTTTGCCTTTCCTTTAATTGTCCGTTTAATGACGACGGATATTTGAGGATTGTGAGTAGTTATAATTTAAATCAAATAAAATAAAAAATCAAGTTAAAGGCAAAAAAAATTCCCTCATTATGAGGGAATTTTTCTGTTTTATTTTATTTATTTCATTTTAGCTTCAAGTTTATCCAGTCTTGCCTTTAACTCAGCATTTTCTGTTTTCAACTGTTTTACGTCTTGTTTCAACTGAGTATTTTCTTTTTTGACTTGTTCCATAAAGGTTGTCAGCTTGTTATCAAGTTCTTTAACAGCATTAACAACAGCAAAGAACATATCTTCCATTCTTACTGTCAAGAATCCGTCATTATTTTTTGTAACAGCATTAGGGAAGATTTTTTGCAAGTCTTGAGCGATTACCCCAACGTGAGGAACTTTTTGTTCATCTTTTTTATATGTGTAATTAAATATTTTTAATTCTTTAATTTTTTCAAGGCCTGCTTTATTTTCAGTTCCGACATTTTTCAAACGGCGGTCTGATTCAAAAGCGTGCCAGCCATTGCCATTGGTAGCACCATTAGGTTGTGATAATGCATTGCCGTTTTTGTCATATATATAGCTGCCGGAGTTCAATACAATACTGGCACCGTTACCTAATTCCAAATTGCTGCCTTCCGGTAAAGTAAATGCTCCTCTAACTTCCAAATCGCCGTTGATGATAACTTTTGGAGCAGGAACAACAGAGCTTGCTTCACGACCAAGAACTATTGTATTTTCGGTTGCTTGTGCATAAGGACCTATTGCAACGGCATTATTTCCGTTTGCCTGAGCTTGACGACCGATAGCAATCTGGTTATCAACTACTTCTCCGAGAAGTTTTGCTCCGGTACCAATTGCAATACCATAACGACCAACAGTTTGAACTTGTGAACCTATAGCAACAGTGTTTTCTCCCTCGTTTGTTGCGTGCCAACCTATTGTTACATCACTTGTATATTCTGATAAAGCTTGTTCTCCAAGGCTTATACTCCACATAGCATTAGCTCTTGCTGATTTTCCGATAGCGATTGCGTTAGTACAAGCAGATTCAGTGGCTTTGGCATCATTACCTATTGCAATTGCTCCTGTTTTTGCTTTTGCGTCTTTACCAATAGCAACAGTTTCACCTACGCCCCAAGCACCGGCTCCGATAACTACGCCGTTACCATAATCATCTTTCGCAGCAAAACCAATAACAACGTTATTTCCTCCGGCAGATGCTCCTTGACCAATAACAACGTTCTTTCCGCGTGCAGATGCTCCTGAACCAATAGCTACGTTACTACCCTCTACATCTGTGACGCCGGCACCTATAGCTACAGAGTCACTAGCAACTGCTGTACCATTTGTCCCGATAGCGACAGAATTTGTCCCTCCGGAGACTGTAACATCTCCTAAGTACAAACCATTGCTATCACTCATACCCAAGCGGCCCAAATAATTGTTTTTCTTGTTAAGAATGATGTGGTTTGGTACATCGTCAGATATATTTACAATCAATCTGCCGTTGTCGCCGGTATTAAGTCTTGTTTGACCAATCATAGCTTTTTGTGTTACTGAAGAACCAAAATATGCATCAACACCATTTTCGGCATAATGCCAAGGTGATGCATTAGGGCCTGATGCGTCGCCGGCTCCGCGCATACGTGATGTCATCATTGGCGCTGCTGCAGCCAAAACAATTGACATAATGAGCATTACGGTGGTCATTTCCATCAACGTAAATGCTGAAAATCTTTTAACTCTATTCATATATATACTCCCAATACTTGTGATAATAAACTATTATAAATATTATAACTCATATTAATTCAAATTTCAACCCAAAATTTAAAAATTAAGTCTTAGTGACATTCGGCAATTTGATTGTTATCATCAACAATTACGATACTGGGTTTGTAATTTTTCATTTCATCAGGGTTATAAAGCCCGTAAGCTATGATTATAACTTTGTCTCCCTTTTGAGCTTTTCTTGCAGCTGCACCATTGAGACAAATTTGTCCTGAACCTGCTTTCCCTTTAATTACATAGGTGTGAAAGCGTTCACCGTTATTAATATTTAATATATCAACTTTTTGCCATTCTTTTATGTTTGAAGCTCTTAACAAATCTTCATCAATTGTGATAGAACCGACATAATTTAAATTTGCATCAGTTACCGTAGCTCTGTGTATTTTAGAACTTATAAATTCTTGCAGCATATTTATACCTCGCCAATGTATTTTAAATCAAACAAAAATTAAAATCAAAAGGGAAGATTTTTATCTTCCCTTTATCATTGTTTATTTAATGTGCTTAAAGGTTCTGTTTGTAAACTTTGTCGCAATAGCTTTGCAGTTTCGGAGTATCTATCTCAAAAACGTGTACCCTTGCAGGTCCGAGTTTTACTGCAAGTTCGTTAGGGCGGATTTGGAATTTACTCTTTTGTCCGTAAGACGGTAGTAAATTTTCGAGTTTTTGCTCAGCTTTAAGTGTAGGAATTTTTATAATTCCTGAGATAGGACGGTTAACATTTTTGTTTGCAACCACAAGAAGAGTTTTGCCGTCGTATTGTCTTGCATAGGCTATTATTTGGTCTGTATTGTCTTTTTCTTTATTTAAGATAATAAATGATCCTTTATTGATTATGTCTGAATATTTGTCTTTTAAAGCGAAGGCACTTTTCATAAATTCACCAATTTCAGGCTCCTTACCTTCGGGCTTTCTTGAAAAATTAAATATATCCAATCTGCCTCGGTGAGTTGTCATTTCATTGCTGTCTGTTTGGGTTACAGGGTTGTTTTTGTCTGCATATGAATACAGGTAGTAATCACCTGATTGATAACCGTCGACTATGTATGGGTTAACCATAGGAAGTGTTGCTTGTAGGCCCATTGTTAAATTGCAATAGTCAGCCCCGCCGTGGAACATCGGAGAAATATCATCATGAGTTGCAAAAGAGCCAATTAAAGCTTTGCCTTTTGGTAACCGGTATGACATATCTATTTGTTCTTTTACATAGTTCATAAATGTAGTGGCATCGGGCCATTCATGGAATATATGATATTGCCCGTAAATAGTGTCAAAACCTGCACGCAAAGAATCCTGCGGTCTGTCATAAGGCATATTAGCCTGTGGTGAAGCATCTTCATAAGTGTATGTTTCACCAAGCCAAGCAAATTCCGGATCTCGCATTCTTGAGTACGGGATAATTATGTTCCAGAATTCAACAGGTTTTGCTCTTGCAACGTCTGCTCTGATACCGTCAATACCCAAATCTATACACATATCAACATAATCTTTATGTAACTCCAATAATTTGGGGTTAAGTGTTCGTTTACCTTCATCCTGCCAAGGTTGAAACATCCTTATGTCGTTCCAGCCTTGAGGAGTTTTTGCAAGACCGTCGCGTTCTTTTGCCATCAGTTCAGGTTTTTCTAAAAACATATCGTATGATGCGCAGCTTGGCATATCAAGCATAACTTTTATACCGCGTTTATGACATTCATTTATAAATGCCTTAAATTGTTCTTTATCGTTTCTTGGGTCATTCGGATCAATTAGGTTCGGATCAATTTCTAACATATCTTTTGGGGAGTACAGAGAGCCTGCAGTTCCCATTGCTTTCATTTTACCTGTCGGGTGAATAGGCAAAATATGCAAAGTATTAAATCCTTGAGCCTTAACCTCATCAAGACGTTCAATTGCGTTTAAAAATGTTCCATGGATTTCATTACCGTCAATATATTCGTTTCCGTTTAAATCTTTTGCGTTGAAGGTTCTCGGAATTATTGCAAGAATTTTAGCTTCATTATTTACAAAAAGTGATCTTAAGTTATTATGATAATCTGTTTCTGTTTTGGT
>CAMVQX010000133.1 GCA_947169755.1 uncultured bacterium | reverse complement strand
TAGGGTTTTCTGTCGCAGATGAGAGAATTAAAAATATTTTTGAAACTCCGGAAGCCAATGAATTAAACTACAAGTTTGAATATTTGGATGATTTTAACAGACACCCAAATGCCGTTGATTTTATATTTGAGGGCGGATTAAACTTTTCAATCTCAGGCAATTCAATAGGCGCAGGTGAAATAGAAATTACTAAAATAAATGATTTTTCGGTAAAATTAAACGGGAAATATAACACAATATTGTTGGTATATAACGATATGCCAGGTGTAATATCGCATGTCACGAAAATAATTCAGGACGATAAAGTAAACATTGCATCATTACATTGTGACAGAAGTGCTAAAGGTAAAGACGCTTCAATGTGTATATGTATTGATGGGGAGTTGTCAAAACAAGGTTTTAATGCAGTCAGCGATTTGCAAAATATGTATATAGTTAGATATATTAAAAAATTGGAAAGCTAATGGAAAATATAACCACATTTGAACAGTTGTTAAAGGTTTGCCAAGATAAAAAACAAAAAATTTTTGAGGCATCTATAGATTATGAAGTCTCGCTAGGAGAATATAGTGAGTATCAAATCAGATTTCAAGCCAAAAAAAGCCTTGATGCAATGAAAGAAGCAATTGTAGCCGGCATGAAATCAACTGAATTATCCCCAAGCAAGTTGAGCGGTGAGGATTGTAACAGGCTTCAAAAAAGATTTGAAAAATCATCGTCACTTTTGGGCAGTGTCGCTCAAAAAGCTATGGTCTATGCACTTGCGACAAGCGAACAAAACTTGAGAATGGGAATTATTGTTGCCTGTCCAACTGCGGGCTCATGTGGAATTGTCCCTGCGGTTTTGATATCTTATGCAAAAGAATATAAAATTAACGAAGACGATCAGATAAATGCGCTTATTACAGCAGGTGAAATCGGTAAACTCGTTGCAAATAAAATGGCACTTGCAGGAGCAGTCGGTGGGTGTCAGGCTGAATGCGGTGTTGCATCTGCAATGGCGACGGCAGCATTGACTCAAATGCGAGGCGGGACAGTTGAACAAATATTGAATTCTGTTGCTCTTGCGCTAAAAAATATTATGGGTCTTACTTGCGATCCTGTTTGCGGACTTGTGGAAATCCCTTGTGTAAAAAGAAATCCTTTTTTAGCAATCCACGCAATAACGGCATCTGAGCTTGCAATGGCCGATATAACTTCAAAAATCCCGTTAGATGAAGTTGTTGATGCTTTGGAACAGACAGGACAGTTGATGTCTCCTCTGTTGAAGGAAAGCTCTCAGGGTGGTTTAGCAAAAACGAAAACAGCAATTGAACTTGAAAAAATCATTTTAAAATAACTTGCTTTTTTATCTTTATTAAGTTTTGTAAAGATTGTGTTTTTTTTAGGCAATTTTGTGGAATTTATATCCTTAATATATATATAAGAGATATAAAAGGAGTATAGCTATGAACGCAGGTCGTATCGATGGAATAAAACCAATTGGAATTGATGATAAGCAGGTGCAAAATATGAAGAAAAAACCCAATGAGCAATTTCGTGATGCTTTAGCAGGGTTGTTGTCCGGTGTTCAAAATTTTGCTCCAACAGTAAATGGACCTATAAATTTTGGCAAATCAGGTAATGATGCCGCAACTACCGGAATTTAATTATTTTGCAAACAAGTTTTGTTTATAATAGACTGTTCTCAAAGGACAGTCTATTATGTTATTAACAGTTGATATCGGAAATACAAGTATTACTCTTGGTGTATTTGATAATGAAGCACTTGTTGAAGAATTCAGGCTTGCGTCAGACAAGGATTTATCTTTAGCTGAATATGAGGTGCTTTTAAAATCGTTGCTTAAAAGTTTTGTGATAGATGGTTGTATAATTTCTTCGGTTGTCGAAGAATTGACGGAAAAATTTAAAACAGCTGCTGATAATGTATTAAAGGTTAATTCAGTAATTTTATCTCCAAAAATTAATACCGGAATAAAGATAAAGATAGATAATCCTCTTGAGGCTGGTGCAGACAGAATTGCAAATGCTGCGGGTGCTTATGTTTTGTATAAAACACCTGTGATAGTTGTGGATTTCGGTACGGCAACAACATTTGATGTAGTAAACGGAGATGGTGAATTTATCGGCGGTTTAATTTCTCTTGGTATAATGTCTCAAATGAAAGCGTTGAACAAATTTACATCAAAACTTCCGAGAGCTGATGTTTCACTTTCGCCTTGTGCTATCGGGCATAACACAAATGATGCTATTTTAGCGGGGGTAATCAGGGGTACGGCGTCAATGATAGACGGTATGGTGGAACAGTGCGAAAAAGAACTCGGTCAAAAAGCAACAATCGTCGCAACCGGCGGATATTCAGGGTTAATTGCAAATTATTTAAAACGTCCGTTCGACTATATTAATCCGACATTGACTCTTGAAGGTTTGAGATATCTTTATCAAATTAATTCTATTGAAACAAAAATCTAGTTGTTTTCTCGGGATTGCTCTGTTTTTACGAATTCGACAAGGCGTTCGAGATTTTTGTCTTCAATTGCATTTATTAATTCCGTTACGGATTTTATTTTTCCAAGTGCAAAGCCTGTTTCGGCAACTAAAACACAGTCATTACAGAGTCTGTAGCCTTCGTATTCTATAGAACCCGCAAGACATTTAGTTTCGCCACAGCAATCACATTCAAAAGTTTCGTCAATGATATCCGGATTATCCTCGATATCATCAAGCCGCATTTGCTCAACTACAGCTTGCATTTCTTCTACTATTTCTTTTTCCGATTTCATTTTATTAAATCCTTCATTTTACATACAGCTTCACTTAATCCTGTAAATACGGCTCGTGAAATTATACTGTGTCCGATATTGAGTTCGCATAATCCTTTAATCTCGTGCATTCTGTGTACGTTTTCGTAGTTAAGTCCGTGGCCTGCATTAACCTTTAAACCTAATTTTTGTGCAAGTTCAGCTGCTTTTTTAAGTTTTTGAAATTCAATTTCTTCTTCTTTATATCCAAAGCATTCAGCGTAAGAGCCGGTGTGCATTTCAATAAATTGTGCTCCTGTTTTAGCTGAAGCTTCTACTTGTTTTATATCAGGGTCAATGAAAAGGCTTACGATTATTCCAGCATCAAGGAGTGGTTTGATAAATTCCGTAACTTTTTCTAATTGACCTGCAACATCAAGTCCGCCTTCAGTTGTTACTTCTTGGCGTCTTTCGGGCACAAGGCAGATTGAATACGGTTTAATGTCCAATGCAATTTCCTGAATATCATCAGCCATAGCCATCTCGAGATTTAAACGGGTTTTTAAAGTATTTATTAAAGCATAAACATCTTCATCTTTAATATGACGTCTGTCCTCTCTTAAATGTGTTGTTATTGAAGTTGCGCCATTTTCTTCTGCAATTTGCGCAGCTTTTATAACATCAGGTTCAACCCCGCCTCTGGCGTTTCTCAATGTTGCTATATGATCTATATTTACACCTAATAACATTTTTTTATTTCTCCTTTATAGATAATAATGCCGTATATGAAGGCAATATAGTTGTTTTACCGTCTTTTGAAGCTCTGTCTATAGCTTTTTTAATATTTGGTTCAATTATAATTTTCTCTTGAGGTATACCTGCATATTTTAGGCGAAGAGCCATATCGTTAGCCCTTATACCTGAAGTTATGACTAGTTTTTGTGCATTTTTTAATTGTTCAAAATCACTGTCCCAGAGCCAAGATATATCCCGACCGTCTGCATAATTGTCATTTATTGCAATTACAATATTTGAATTTAAATCAACCGTTTTTAGAACTTCGCTCGCGCCTGTCGGATTTTTTATCAATTGAATAAGGACAGGATTACCGTTTATTGTTCGTTTTTCTGTACGTCCGAAAATAGCGTGGTAGTTATCCAATGCCTTTTGGATTTCTGCTTGATTTAATCCGTTTTCAAATCCGAATGCGATTGCAGCCAATGCGTTATACGCATTATAAAGCCCTGTAAGATTTACCTTAAATTTAAATTTTATTTCTTTAATGTTCAAAGTGATAACGGAATAATCATTATAAACTTTTACATCTGCCGGATAGTCGCAAACAGGTCGTTTGTAGCCGCATTCCCTGCAGTAATAATGACCTTCCTGTGCAAAAAATTGTTTTGAATATTCAAGTATATGTCCGCAGGAACAGTTGAAGACTTCAGACGGAGCGTTCGATTTGTGCTCATAGGTTGTGTCGTATTCAACATTTTCAAATCCGTAATAGACAGCATATTTTGTTAAATTAAAAGTTGAAACAAGCG
>CAMVQX010000132.1 GCA_947169755.1 uncultured bacterium | reverse complement strand
CCATATTCTGCACAATCATCTTTAGAAAATATTAAAGTATCAAAAATCCCATCTTTTTGCCATTGCAAATACATTTTATTAATTTCAAAATTTCTTCTTCTTGTCCGCAAATAATCTTCCAAAATTTCAGCAGGAACTGCAGCGGATTTTACACCATTTTTGTGAAAATTGTAAGAGTATTCAAATATTTTTTTGCCCCAATCCTTCCAATATTCTTTTTCCTCTTCATTTATATTGTTATTTGAAATTCTCATTATGCTTGAAAAGGCGTAGACTTTTTTACCTTGAATTATTTTTTTTAATCTTAAAAGTCTTAATTTTATATCTTCAATATCATCATTTGAGCGGCGGGAAGGGATCAAACCGCCATAAGCAATTGTGTCAAGACACATGACAACAGCATCAATGTTTTCAAGATTTTCAAGCCAATTTAAAATACCATCAATATCAGAAATTTTCTTCAAATCTCCAAGCAACTTTCTTTGTGGCAAATACAAATTTATATTATTCGAAATCTTTGCTATTTGCTCAGGCAAACTGTAGCATACAGGTCGATTATCTATAGGTATAAAAGCTATGTTCATATGTTTATTATATGTTAAAATAACAACTATGTCACTCGATAAAACTCCTGAAAAAATCCATACTATGTTTAATATGATTTCAGATAAATATGATTTCATAAACAATTTGATGTCATTTGGCATGCAAATGTTTGTAAAAAGAAATTGTATAAGACTTTTGAATCCAGCTCCTCAGGACACAATTCTTGATCTTTGCACAGGTACGGGAGATTTAGCAAGAATAATAAAAAGTCTGCAACCTGATTCCGCTGTTACAGGTATTGATTTTTCTGAAAAAATGCTGGAAATAGCTAAAAATAAAGGGGGAGAAATAAATTATATTCAACATGATATAACAAATTTACCCTTCAGAGATAATGAATTTGATATTGCCACAATAGGATTTGGCCTAAGAAATATTCAAAACACTCCAAAAGCAATCAGCGAAATCCACAGAGTGCTAAAACCTGGTGGGAAATTTCTTCATCTCGACTTTGGAGAAAAAAATTTTATCAGCAAAATATTTGATAAAATTATCCCAATTTTAATAAAACCATTTTGCGACAACATTTTTGCTTACAACTATCTAATCAAATCCAAACAGGAATTTCTGCTGCCTGACGATTTAATAAAAGAGTTTCAACGCAAAGGTTTTAAACTTGCCAAACGCAAAGATTACTGCCTAGGTGTAATTTCATGCCAGATACTGGAAAAAGTATAATTTTATTTTACCATTCCTTCGGTTTCATTATACATTACCATATAAAAATCCGGACTTGTCATATTGGGATTTTTTTTCATAAATTTTTTGACATCAAATTTTGCCAGATAGTTGTCTAATTTTTTAATAACTTTTGGATTTTCTTCATGCTCGGATTTTAATTTTTCAATGTAACTGTGTGTCATTGCCAAAACTTCATCTTCGGTCAAAATAGGTAACCCCCCTATTTTAACTTCATCAGGTTCATCTTCGTCAATGTATTTTTTTAATTCTTCTTTAGGATCTTCTTTTTGTCTTCTGCCTTGACTATCAGAAGATGTTGAAGATGTAACAGCTCGATTGCCAAAAGGATTGTTTACATTGTTGAACATAAAAAATACCTCTTTTCTGTCAAACGGCAATTTAGATAAAAACTTTAATCAAATCATTCAAACATATTAGAAGAATTTTGAAATCTCGGATTCAAATATGCTAAAATAGCACCTCCAATTTCTTCATTCGGATCAAAGTTAGAAGTTTGCGGACGCATAGAATTTTGTATAAGCATTTTGACCAAAGGCCCAAACGCATCAGGAACTTGAAGTTTACGATAAATCCCTGCTAAAAATGTTTGTATATTAGGAGATTGCGTATTATTAAATCTTGCCAAAACCGGATACATTCGCCTTGTATCACCCACTCCCTCATCAATCATCCTATTAAATATATACAAAGTCTCGGTTATCTGCTCCTCATTATTGGAATGTCCTAAAATATCAGCAATATAAGGAAGAGCATTTTCTCTTTGTTTTACAAAATAATCAACTTTTGCCTGATTAACAAGGACATAATTTCTATTTCCTTGAGGCATAAGTATTCTTTCCTCCCTTGCCAGAGAGGGCTGAAGCGGGTTTTGGTTTGTCTGATACCCGTCATTGTTCCTGATAAAAGGAGACGTAATAAAATGTTGTTGATATCCTTGTATTTTATCCAAAGCCACAATTTATTCCCCTATGAATATACAAACGGAGGACCGTTCTTAATTTCTAACAATATGTTGTCTGCCATTACTTTTAATTCTTCTTTTGGCTTTCCTTCACGCGCTTGTTTATAAAATTCGTCCATTAAAGGTTGAATTGCAGCATCTTTTTTTGATTTGAAATTTTTCAATTCCGTAGAAACCAAACGTTGTTGAAGTTCCGCTTCAGTATCAGCATTATATTTTTTGACCTGAACTTCTTTTATTGCATCACCCAATAATTTTCCGCCATATCCAACCGCTGTCAGACCGGTCGTTCCCAAGAATAAAGCTTTAAATTGGGCATTTTCAGTATCCAATAGATAATTATACAAAAATGCTCTGTAATCATTTACGTGCGAGTAGAATGTCGGTTTTGGGGTTTTTCCGCCGCCACAATAGATATTTGCATCTACTGTTGATTTATTAATCTCTTTTGAAAGCTTTGCAATAAACTCTTCTTTGTCAGGCCAACTTAGCGGTTTCATAACCTCACGCATTTCTTCTTCAGATGCTTCAACCGTCTTGAAAAGATTTTCGAGGCTAAGCATATCTTGTCTCTTTGTTTCATCAGTAGATTTTCTTACAACCTCAGTAATTTCGCCTTTAGTATCTTTTATAAACTTTTCAAGATGCCCTTTACTCTTTGTTAAAAGCTTTAATGACAAAAATCCGAGTCCTGCAATACCAACTATTGTACCAAGTCCAGCAAGAAGATATTTAAATGTATTATTATCACTCGAAACACCGTCCGAATTAGTTTTTTGGGTAGGTACCACATCATCATTTGAATGGCGTTTTCCTTTGAACATTAAAGCCTCAAAAGTAGCACGGCTATCGTGTTTTTTCTCAGGTTTATAGTTTAGATATTTACTTAATTCTATCGCCTTTTGAGAGAGCATGCTTCGAGTAATTTGAATTTTCCCCGCAAATGATTGAGTTTCAATAGAAATTAACTTTTCCTGAAGATTTTTTTGAATATCCGCTTCACGTTTTTTTACCCAAACATCTTTAAACCCGTCAAAGAATGTTTTACCCATAAATGCCATTGCAGTCAAGGCAAATACCCCGACACCTGCTTGAATAGTCTTGTAATTAGGACATTCGACAATTCTGTACAGAGCCTGAATAGTTTCTTCATTAATTGCTACGTTCCTTACAGTAGGCGGAACGCGTTTTAAAGCATCCATCGTTAAATTAACCTTTGAACTGTGATGAATCAATCCTGCAACGCCTGCAATTGCCCCCATAACCCCCAGAGCAATAGCACTGATAGGCATCAGACTTTTGCCTGCTCTATCTTTTTCATAGAGCTTTTCAGGCATTTTTGTATTTTGCGAAATTACAAGAGAATCCATAGTGGAATTAAGATTGATATTCTCGCAATCCGGACAATCTTTTATAAAATTATTTACAAGAACACCTTCTTTTGTTTCACCAGTTGTACGTTTCTGGGCATTTGTAAGGTTTCTTTGTTGTCTTAAAGTTTCTGCGTCATGTAGCGGACTAATTGTCATCTTCTTCTAAATCCTTTTTGGTTATTTTTCTATACAAATCATGTATAAAAGTTTTGAGTTCAAATGTACGTTTGGTTTCTTCTATCTGCTTGTCATCATTGTCTGTATCAAGCGGTTTAAATATACTAAACAACGATTTGACCTTCTTTTTGAAAGCTTGAAAGCTTTCTGAGATTTTCTTTTCAATAGAGTTTTTCAACTCACCCATCATTGCCGTCAATTTATCTGATATATCAACAATTTTACCGGCAAAATTAGATATAACGTTCGGAATATTGGCAACAAACCTCAAAGGTGCACCAACTAACGTGTTCAAAACAAAACCTATAGGTTTTGCAATTATTGCCGGAGTATTCTGAGTGAAAAATTGTGCTATATTTGCAAGTTTTTGACTTGAATTTATTAACGAATTCTGGAATGCTCTTGATATTTGTGCAAAATTCAGAGCATCTTGTTGTCGCTGCATTTGAGCATTTTTTTGGGCTTTCAAAAATGCACCTATTGCGGCACACTCATTCCAACTCATTTCGCCCGGTTTTGCTGAAAAGTCTGCTTTTT
>CAMVQX010000131.1 GCA_947169755.1 uncultured bacterium | reverse complement strand
AATTCAAAGAACTAATATCAGCGGATATGTTTTGAATACCTTCTAAAATGTTTTCGCTATTTTGTTGGGATGTTTGCTCAAAAGAAGAATTCAAAGAACTAATATCAGCGGATATGTTTTGAATACCTTCTAAAATGTTTTCACTATTTTGGGAAGATGTTTTTTCAAATGAAAAACCTAAGGAATCAATGTCATTAGAGAGATTTTGAATACCTTCCAAAATATTTTCACTGTTTTGTTCAGACCTTTCTTCAAATGAAGTGCTCAAGGCGCTGAATGCTGCTAGAAGATTTTCTGAAGACAATCTCAAATTGTCAAATTCGGAGGATATTGACAACGAATTGTCATTTTGAGATTTGCCCAAATCTTTTTTAATTGTATTCAAATCAACAATGATAC
The DNA here is from genome assembly GCA_947169755.1 of uncultured bacterium. Classification (GTDB taxonomy): domain Bacteria; phylum Cyanobacteriota; class Vampirovibrionia; order Gastranaerophilales; family Gastranaerophilaceae; genus Stercorousia. The sequence continues at coordinate 3,982 of CAMVQX010000131.1, read as the reverse complement.
CGTCAATTAAAGATTTGATTTCTCCAAAGTTTATTTCTGAATTTGAATTGATTTTATCACCGGCTTTATTTACGGCGTCGTTCAATTCAGATGAAATATTGTCTAATATTTCCGAATACTTTTGAGATGATAAATCTCTTATAAATTGGACGTTCGACAACAAATCTCCCAATTTTGTATCAATTTGAGTTAATTCTTCACTGTTATCTTTTGTTTTCAAATTTGAATTAATTTCGTTTTTCAAATTGTTTATCTCATTTAACAAACTTTCGTAATTCATTTTTGAATTATTTTCAAAAGATGATTTAATTTCACCTATACGAGTGGCTATATTTTTAAAGTCTTTGGAATAATCAACAAGTTCAAGTTTTTCTAATGTAGGTAGCACATCTTCTTTAAAAGCTTCCATGTCTACGTGCAAAATTTTTGAATTATCAATAATTTGTTGAATAAAATCTGCTAAATCAGTTTTAAAATCTTTAAAATCACTATTGCTGACAATATTTTTTAATTTGCCTTCAAGTTTTTCAAATCGTTTTAATACTTCGGTGTTGTCAGAAGAATTTTTTATTATTTCACGTAAAGCTGTGATAGATGGCTCAATTTGAGAAATTTCATTTTCCAGGGATTTGAAGGATATTTTTTCCGGAACTGAATTTACATGCGTTAAAATGTCGTCTGATATAATATCTAATTGTCTTTTTATATCAACAAATCTGTTTCCGGTTGTTTCGTCTTGAGTTGAAACCATTTTACTGAAGGAAGAGCGCAATTCTTCAAGCTTTGCGATAGAACCGTTATGTTCTTCTTCCAATATTTTCTTTAATTCACCCAAATATAATCTGACTAAATCAGCTTCACCGTTATCATCGGTAAGCATATCTAGCTTTGTATTAATCCCTGCAAGTATCTTTTCCAAGTTTTGAATTTCTGTTTGTGCCATATCTTTTTCCTTAAAAATATCCCTTATTTTAGCATACCACAAAAGAGGCGCAAACTGTTAAGTGATTAACATTTGTAAAGATATGGTTTATCTTTTTATTTTAAGTGTTATACTTTTAGTCAGGAGAAGTTAAATGAGTCATATAGTTATAAACGGGGATAAATGCAAGGCATGCTACCTTTGTATAGAAGAGTGCCCCAAAAAACTTATTAAAATTAGCAAAAATACGAATAGTCTTGGGAATCATATTGTAGAATTTGATGATCCGAAGAAAGAATGTTTGGGCTGTGCAATGTGTGCAACAAGGTGCCCTGATTTAGCAATAACAGAAGTTTATAAAGGATAAGAAAATGGTCGAATGTTTGACTGATAAAAAAGTATTAACAAAAGGGAATTATGCAATAGCAAATGCCGCTGTATTAGCAGGCTGCCAATGTTATTTTGGTTATCCTATTACACCTCAGAGTGAAATCGGAGAATTTTTAAGCGGTAAGATGCAAGAATTGAAACGCGGATATGTTTCTGCCGAAAGTGAACTTGCATCAATAAATATGGTTATGGGCGCGGCATCAACCGGCGTAAAGGCCATGACGTCATCTTCTTCTTGCGCTGTATCTTTGATGCAGGAAGGTCTTTCCTATGCTTGTGCTGATGAATTACCGTTTGTTTTAGTCAGCGTTATGAGAGGCGGTCCCGGACTTGGAAATATTTATCCTTCTCAAGGGGATTATATTCAAGCAACAAGAGGCGGCGGAAACGGTGATTACAAATTGATTGTTCTTGCACCGTCAACTGTTCAGGAATGTGTAGATTTGACTTATAAAGCGTTTTATCTTTCTCAAAAGTACAGAAACCCTACAGTTTTGCTTGCTGACGGTTTGTTAGGACAAATGATGGAACCTGTAGAATTTTATGATTATCCGTATCCGGAAATAGACAATTCTTCTTGGGCACTTTCCGGTACAAAAGATCACAAGGCGAGAATTATTCGTTCATACGGTCCATTGGCTGATGACAGATGCAGATTCTTAGAAAAACTTTTCCAAAAATATAAAACAATCGAGGAAAATGAAACCGAATGGGAAGAGATTAATACAGAAGATGCGGATATTATTCTCGTAAGCTTTGGCAGTACTTCAAGAAATGTTAAAACTGCAATGAAAAAACTCAGAGAAAAAGGTATTAAAGCCGGATTTTTCAGGCCTATAACTTTGTATCCGTTCCCATCAAAGAGATTGGCAGAACTTTCAAAAACAGCTAAAAAATTTGTAACAGTTGAAGTTAATATGGGACAAATGGTTGACGATGTAAGGTTGGCTGTTAATGGAGCATGCCCTGTAGAATTAATAAACAAAGGCGTTGGTATTCCTCCGTCAGCGGAAGAAATTGTTTCAAGAATCGAGGTGCTATAATGGCAACACAAGTTTTTAGTTTACCCAAAACATTAAAGGGCGATGTAAAATATTCATTTTGTCCGGGTTGTGACCATGGCGTTGCGGTCAGACTTGTGGCAGAGGTGCTTGACGAACTTGGAATAATTGACAATACAATTCTTTCGGCTGCAATCGGGTGTTCTGTTACTACTTATGATTTTATAAATGTAGATGCTTTGGAAGCTCCGCACGGAAGAGCTGTTGCGGAAGCTGTAGGGATAAAAAGAGCAAGACCTGACAAAATTGTTTTTACATATCAAGGTGATGGCGATTTTGCATCAATCGGTTTGGCAGAAGGTATTCATGCTGCTTTGAGGGGTGAAAAAATCACAGCTATTTGTATTAATAATACAACTTACGGCATGACAGGCGGTCAACTTGGACCTACAACTCTTGTCGGTCAAGTTACAACAACTTCACCTACCGGCAGAAATTTGGAATATTACGGTTATCCGATAAAATTGGCTGAGCACATTGCTTTGTGTGACGGAACGGCATTTTCAGCAAGAGTTTCTTTGGATAGCGTACCAAATATCAAAAAAGCAAAACAGGCTATTAAAAAAGCTTTTGAAGTTCAAATGAAGGGGCTTGGTTTTGGATTTGTAGAAATACTTTCAACTTGTCCGACAAACTGGAAAATGTCACCTGATAAGGCGCATGCCAGAGTTAGAGATGAAATGATGCCTGTATTTAAACCGGGAATTTATAAGGATGTTACAGCAGAATAATTAGAGTTATCTAAAAAGGAAATAATTATGCAAGAGAAGAATTTTATAATAGCAGGATTTGGCGGACAGGGCGTATTATTGGCAGGTGAAGTGCTTGCAAATGCGTTTATGCTTTTGGGAAAACATGTTACTTGGTATCCTTCATATGGTGCTGAAATGCGTGGTGGTACTGTAAATTGCGAAATCGTTGTAAGTGATGAAGAAGTCAGTGAAGTAAACAAAGCCGATACTGATTATGTTGTTGCTTTAAATCAAGCATCCTTTGATAAATTTTTGAACAAAATTAAAAAGGGCGGTATGATTATTGCAAATTCAACTCTTGTAAAAGAAATCAAGTCCAGAGCTGATATAAACTATCTTTTTGCGCCGATTACAAAGCTGGCAGAGGAAGTCGGAAACATTAAAATGGCTAATATACTTGCATTAGGTTTGGTTGCAAAAGCGAGCAAATTGGTTAATCTTGAAGTTCTTGAAAAGGCTCTTGATAACGTAATTCCGCCACACAGAAAAAATCTTTTGCCTTTAAATATTCAGGCATTAAAAATCGGTTATGAGTATGATTTATTGCATGTTTAGTGTCGAAATCAACTAAAAAGTCGATTTAAAATTTTGCAATTAGCTTTATTCTATGATGGTGAGGTCGAAAGTGAAAAAAGAACTTATTAAATCCATTAGAGAAAAAGAAATACAATTAGCCAAATTGAAAAGTCATGTTGACAAAAGTTCAGTTTGTTCTGATTTGTATAATAAAGTCGTTTTAGAAAAAGCTATCCTTAAAAAAGAACTTGAAGATTTAGACAAGAATAAATTTATAGACGGATTAAAAAATTTACTCCCCCATAAAAAAGTTTTAATTTGCGACTATTTCAAAAAATAGA
>CAMVQX010000130.1 GCA_947169755.1 uncultured bacterium | reverse complement strand
GAAGAAGATCTTCCGGAATTTTTCTCATATTTTTCTACCCATCCGTCAACAGACAGGCGAATTTATCTTATTCAGCATAATCATTAAAAAATCTTGTAGGGGTTTAGTATATTGTTCGGGTCAAATGTTTTTTTGATTTCTCTCATGTAATCAAGAGCAACAGAATTTATAACTTTGCCGATATAATCTCGTTTTTCAATTCCGATACCGTGTTCTCCGGATAAAAGTCCGCCAAGTTTTATTGTTAAATCATAAATTTCACTCTTTGCAAGTTTATAACGTTTATATTCATTTTCATCATTATAATCAATGGGGATTTGCGGATGAATACTGCCGTCTCCGATGTGGCCTATCATACAAACTTCCAAATTATGTTTTTGACAAATTTCTCTGATTCCGAGAACAAGTTTTTCAAGATTTTTACGGGGAACGATAACGTCATCTGTCGTTACATTTGGTTTTATCTTAGTGCAAGCAGCCATTGAAGAACGCCTTGCCATCCATATTTTATTGTATTCATCATCATTGTGTGATGCTTGTATTGCGGAAGCTTTGCAATTTTTTAGAACACAGGTAATCAAATTCTCCTGATAGTCCATTGAACATTCAAAACCGTCAATTTCAATAATAAGTGCAGCTTCTTTATCTGTTAATAAATTTGCGGGATAAAAATTTTCAACTGTTTGAATAGCATTTTTGTCCATAAAATCAATTGTTGCAGGATAAATTTTCTGATCAATTAAAGAATTTACCGCCAAAACAGCATCTTTTACGGTGTCAAAATAAGCCATAAAAACCTTTTTGCTTTCAGGTTTTGGTATAAGTTTTAAAGTTGCTTCCACAATAATTCCTAATGTGCCTTCAGAACCAACAAATAAAGTGTTCAGATTGTAGCCTGTAGCGTTTTTAATAGTATTTGCACCGGTTTGTAAAATGCTGCCGTCTGCCGTTACTACTTTTAAATCGATTACATAATCTTTTGTTGTTCCGTATTTAAAAGATTTTGCGCCGCCGGAACTTTGCGCAATACTTCCGCCTATTGTTGAAACTGCCAAATTTGAAGGATCAGGCGGATAAAAAAGTCCTAATTTATCAACTTCTTTCTGAAAATCTCCTAAAATTACACCCGGTTCAACTATGGCTGTCATATTGTCAGGACTTATTTCAATTATTTTGTTCATTTTTGAAAAATTTAAAATAATTCCGCCATTTTCTGCTACACATGAACCTACAACGTTTGTTCCTGCACCGCGGCATATAATGGGAGTTTTATATTTGTTTGCGAGTTTGACTACATTTTGAACTTGTTCAATTGTTTCAACAAACACAACTGCATCAGGTATGCAAGTTATATTTCTTGAATTTGATGCATCTTGTGCATAGGCATATCGTTCTTCTATGCTTTCAAGAACGCAAGTTGAATTCCTTTTTAAATCAGAGATTAGTTTATTATTCGACATATGAAGTCAGCTTTTCTATATTTGCACCGAGGTTTGATACCATTTTTTCAAGTTTTTCAACTTTTCTTGTCAATACTTTATCATCTTGTTCAGATAAAATCGACAATATTTTATCAAGTTTATTTTCCAATGTATCAATGCGTTTTTCCTGATAATTAAATTCGTTTTTTAATGCATCAATAACTTGAGAATTATCCGGCATCATATTTTTAATTTCGTCAAAAACAGATTCACTTTCGGTTATTGATTTTTTTACATCGGACAAGTCATTTTGGATATCTGATATTGCCGAAACTTGATCTGTAATTCCAGAAATATCTTCTGATGTAGCGTCTACCCATTCCCCAAGATACATCATTGCTTGGTGGAATACTTTATCAGCATTTGCCGAATTTGCTGCTAAAGCTTGGATATTATCAATTTTTCTTTCTAATCTGGCACTGTCAAATTTATTTATTATACTTGAAAATTTATTTAAGCCGTCGTTTAAAGCTTTATAAGATTCATCCGAATTCAAAAGAAGTTTATTAGTTCTTGAACTTATACTTATAATATCTTCATTAAGTTTTTCGATATCATTTTTAATGCTTTCGACTTGTTCTTGGGTTAAAGATGTGTCAAGATTTTCAAGAGATTTAACAAGATTTTGAATTTCTTTTGAAATTTCATTAGCATTCGAACCGGACATTTCATTGATGGCAACTCTGAGTTTCGCAATATCTGTTTCTACATCTTGAAGTGTGTACTTATATTCAAAAGAGTCATCATCATTACTTGCCAATTGTTTCAATTGGTTTTGTACTTCGATAATTTGGTCATTAAGTTTGTCGGTTTTTTCCTCTACGAAATCTTTGATTTCTTCCGTTTCTTCAACAAATGTTATTTGATCTGTTAAAGATATGATTGCATTCAAAATAGTTTCTTTTATGTCTTCGGAATTTTTATTCAGATCCAAGTTATTTAATTTATCTAAAGTTTCTTCAAGGTAATCATTAATTTTAGCAAATTTTTCGCTTGATACCGATTGAATAAAGCTTTTTTGTTCCGAAGTTTGTTTGTTAATATGTTCAAACAAATGTTCGGAAATTTGCTCTGATATTATATTTTTTATATCGTCAAGCTCGTCCAATACCACCAAGTTTGTGCTATCAGATGCAAGGGCATCTATTTTTGTATTTAGGATATTTATAAGATTTTCAGCTTTGCTTTGAACTTCTGAAATGTCATCAAAACGCATTTGTAATTCTTCATTTGAAGTATCACTTGCCATAATATCAAGTTTTGTGTTGATTTCATTCAAACCTGTGGAAACATTTGCTATTAAATCTTTATTTGTATTTTCTAAATCATTTTTTATATTTTCAGAAAATTTTGAAAAATCATTAGCAATCTGAGCGTATTTTAAAGTTGCTTCAGATTGTTCAGACATAAAGTTTTCAAAATTGTTGTTGATGTCTGATCTCAAATTATTGATTGAGTTCTCCAGAGATTTATCTCCAAATCCCTTTTCAATATAAGAACGCAATTCATCAAAATGTTCTTCCATAATATCATTGAAGGAAGATTTTACATCCATAAGTCCGCTTTCCAGCGTAACTTTTAAAAGTTCGACATTATTAATCTTATCTGAAACTAAATCTTCCATCGAAGATAATTTGTTAAAAGCATCTTTATATGATTGTTCAAGTTTAGATATTGCTTCATAATTTGATGCAAATTCACTATTAACATCAACACTGAAATTCATAAATGAAAGTTCAATTTGTGATTTCAAATTAGAAATAAGTTGTTCAAAATCCAAACCCGTGAATTCATCAATTCTGGATTCTAAAGGTTCAAAAGCTTTTAGAAGATCTTCGGATTTGTTTTGTATAATATCTGTTATATCTGTGTTGATAAGGTCGAATTCTTTCCTTAATGCCGAAATTTTATCTGAAATTTCTGATAATATATCGTCTTTTACAGATGAAGTTTCATTTTTCAATGCCAAAACTTGATCGGTTAATTTTTCAAAGTTTGTATCAACAGATGTAAGACTGTCTTTAAGAGCCGAATTGAAACCGTTTTGAACAGCTTCATTTATGTTATTGATGTTAAATAAAATATTTTCAATACTGCCGTCAAGTAATGAAACAATTTCTGACGATTTTTCATCTGATGATAATTTAGATGCTTTTATAACTTCATTCAGTTCATTTAATTCTTCTTTAATTGAAGCAACTTCGTCTAAAGATGAAGCTATTTTGCCTTCGGTGTCAGCATTACTGTTTTCAACTATATGTACAAATTCTACCAATTTTGTTTGTAAAACTTCTAATTTTTGTTCATAATCCTGTGAAGCTTGGATTATTGAAGCTTCCGTATCAACAAGTTTTTGAGATAGCTTTTCATCTATAGAACCCGATGAAGCTTCAAGTTCGGCTATGTAATCTTTTATACTTTCGAGTGCTTCATTTAATTGCAATCTGAATGAGCTGATATTTTCAGATACAGTTTCAATTTGAGCGGAACGAGCTTCACTGTTTTCTTTCAAATGCTGCAAATATTCTTCTTTTGATAGCTGTATATCAGTTGAAATTGAGCTTACTGCTTCCTTTATAAATTGAATATGTTCCGTTAAATCTTCACTTTCAGGTCTGCTGTCTATTTTATCAGACAATTCATTTACGGTATCAAGTAGTTTGCCTGTTAATGTTGATGTTATTTCAGAAAATTCCGTCTTTAATTCATTAGTTTTGTCGGAAAGTTCTTCCAAACTGCCCAGGATACTTTTAGAATTTTTTAGAGCTATGGTTTCAAAGGAAGAATTCAAAGAATTTATATCTGTAGATATGTTTTGAATACCTTCCAAAATGTTTTCGCTATTTTGTTGGGATGCTTGCTCAAAAGAAGAATTCAAAGAACTAATATCAGCGGATATGTTTTGAATACCTTCTAAAATGTTTTC
>CAMVQX010000129.1 GCA_947169755.1 uncultured bacterium | reverse complement strand
CTAGCCCCGCAATACAAATACCCACCTTAATCCTCCCTAATAAGGGAGGAATTTTGAAGCGCAACAAAATTATAATTTTGTTGTAAATCTACAAAATCGGAGCAAAGATTTTATAATAAAGATAAAATGCAGCCAACACAAGTAAAACTCCGCTAAATTTTAAAAGATAATCGGAAAATTTGTAAAACCAATCCATTTTCTTGAGATTTGAAACCAAAAGCCCAGCAAAAACAAGTATCAACCCTTGTCCTATTGAAAACAGAAATAACATTATTATCGCCTGCACAATATTTGCAGATAATGATGCAAAGGCCATAATCCCTGCCAATATAGGTGTCGAACATGGAGAACCGACAAGTGCAAATGCAGCTCCCAAAATTATCGGATAAAGAAACGTATTTGTACCGTTATTATTAGGCATTTGTTTGATAATAACAGGAAGTTCAAAATCCAAAACCCCCAGCAATTTCAAACCCATAATCAAAATAACTGATGCAACAACGATACCAAAATACCCGCCGGCAAAAGTTACAAAAACCTTACCCGTAAGAGCGCAAATAATCCCTATCAAAGAAAAAACTATTGCCGTTCCGAATACAAAAAACAGCATTTGGACAAATGTCTTTAGCGGTGTATCTTTTGAATACCCGCCTACATACCCTACAATAATCGGAAGCATAGAAAGCGAACACGGTGAAACAGACGCTATCAGCCCACCCAAAAATGATAAAGCAAATAATATCGGCAAACTTCCCTGCTGCGTAAAAAGATTTGCATAACTTTCCATCAGTTAAGGCCCTTTAAACATTTTTCCATTTCTTCTTTTGAAACAGCACCCTCTATGCGTCTTACCTGTTTCCCATCAGAATTTAAAAGAATAATAGTCGGAACAAGTGTAACATCGTATTTTTCAATTTGAGATTGATTGAAAGAATTTTTATCCTGAACTTGAATTTCGGTCAAAACAATCTTATCTTTAAATTGCGGAAAAATTTCTTTAAAAATTGAATTCATAGTCTGACAATCCAAACACATTTGAGATGTAAATTTCAACACCTGCGGCTTACCTGTTTGAACAGTTTGTGCCGTTGTTGAGTTTGACATTGTCAGCATAAAATAGGTCACTAACGGAATTAAAAATATAAATGCAATGATAAACAGATTTTTTTTCATTAGATTTCTCCCTTCATATCATAGCATAAAATAAATAAACTGTTTTCCAAACCCCAAAAGACCAATAAAAAATCTCCCCAACAGGAGAGATTTTTTATTATTTAGTTAACACCGGCGCATCCTTTATAATCCATCTTCCAGCCGTTTTTAATAAGCTTATTCAAGAAACCTGAACCCTTTCTAAGAGTATAGCTTGTTGCGCTACAAGAACAAGTAAGCCCGCCTATCCCAGGTTCACAGCGAGGATCTCGCAAATCACCACTATTAGTCACTGCCAAAGTAAATAAATCTCTACCTGCAGTATTTGGAGGTTTTGGACCATTTATATCAATTTCGAAACCGATTACATCATCAGCGGTACCACCACTAACATTAATACATAATGCAGTACTTGTGGATAAAAGAACAGCCTTAGTACAATCTCCGTTATGAATACGTATTTTATCTATAGCGGTTTTATTATACGTTTTATATTGGCCTTGAGCTGCAAAACAACCGCTAGTATAAGTTGAGCCGCCACCGCAATCCAATGTTACATCAAAATAATTTTTAACCAAATCTTCTGCTATTTGCTCACCATTAATACCAGCTGCCAACTCACTTATTCTTTCAGTCCTCTTATCTGACATATATCTTTCGATTACAGATTCTATTTCACCGTAAGTTTTTTTAATTTGAGTTGTATATAATTTATCATGAAAATTTTTGCTCAAAGTCGGCATTGTCATAGCAGCTACAACCCCTATTATAGCCATAGAAAATAATACTTCAGCCAAAGTAAAACCAAACAGTTTTTTAATATTCATAAAACCCTCCGTGATTAAAATTATAACATATTACATCAAGTTTATCAATACAATTGAAATTTGAACATATATTTCTAAACTTTTCATCCGATTTGTCAAAAGTTTTCAGTTAAACGTGACGTAATAAATTTTGGAGGTTAATTATGGCTAGAATTATTGAAGGTGAAAGAAGAATTATCAAAATTTCTGTTGATGACATTTTAAATATCGTAAGAGAATACCAAACTATTTGTAAAAACTCATGCTGCTACGAACACACAAGAGAACTTTTATCTAAAGCTAATATTTATATACCTGAAGATGTTTAATCGCATAAAAAACAACAGTCCCTAATTTAGAGACTGTTGTTAATATTATATTTTGTGAAGAATCTATTCCTCGTCACCCAATTCAAAATCAGGTGCACCGAACATACCTTCGATTTCTTCCAAAATCGCAGATGGTTTGCGTGCTTGATTTCTTTGAGCAACTGCGCGTTTTCTTTCTTCACGCTCTTTTTCTTCATTAGCATTTGAAAGATGGTGGAAACCTGTACCTGCAGGTATCAAACGACCAATGATAACGTTTTCTTTCAAACCTCTCAACATGTCTTTCTTGCCATCAACCGCTGCTTCAGTCAAGATTCTTGTAGTTTCTTGGAATGAAGCGGCTGAAATAAAGCTTTCAGTATTCAAAGAAGCTTTTGTAATACCTAGCAGCATATATTCACATGTTGCAGGAGTTTTGCCTGCTTCTTCAGCAGCTTTATTTTCTTTTTCAAATGTTTGCATTTCAACAAATTCACCAGGTAACAAGGTTGTATCACCGGCATCAACAATTCGAACCTTCTTAGTCATTTGTCTTACGATGATTTCAACGTGTTTATCAGCAATTTCAACACCCTGAGAACGATATACTCTCTGTACTTCGTCTACCAAGTATTGTTGAGCAGCTTCAGGTCCGCAAAGTCTGATTACATCATGCGGATTCAAAGGACCACTCGTCAATGGCTGACCTTTAGTGATTTTTTGTTTGTTTTGAACAATGATGTTTGCATCAATTGCATATTTGATTTCAGTTCTGCCGTTATCAGTTACCAAATAAAGTCTTGGCAAATCTTCATCGGTTACAACTTCTGCAACACCGTCTTCTTCTGCCAATATAGCACAATCTTTTGGTTTTCTGCCTTCAAGAAGTTCTTCTACACGAGGCAAACCTTGAACGATATCGCCTGTCTTTTGTCTTTCAAATACTAATGTTGCAATGTTATCACCACGGAGAACTAACGCTCCTGCCTCAACCTGTAACATTGTACCCGGACTAATCAAATAAGGACGACCATTTCTGATTGTAATTTCGCCTTTATTAACAGCTGTAACCATACCGGAAACAGTTGATTTTTCATCTTTACCGGCAATTACAGAATCAAGTCTTACAAAATCACCTTTCTTAACGGTAGCTTTTCCTGATACAGGAATTACAGTTTCATAAGTTGAAGAGGTTAACAATAATCTTCTTGCATCTTCCTTATCTGATTTGATAGATGCAACACCGTCATTGATTGCAAGAACTTGAGTCTTTGCAACAGGAGTTTTTGGTGCAATTGTTTCACCATCTTTTACTAACAACTCAGTTTGCAAAGACGACATCAATTTAGAATTACCTTCAAATTCACGACGAACAATTAGGTTTTCAAGAACAACTATTCTTAAATGGCCTTTATCATCAAGTTCTACCATACCTTTAAGGTGTGATAAGTAACCTTGCATTTGAAGGACTAAACTTGTTCTTGTAATTGTAGAACCGTCAAGATTTCTAACTCTCGCACCATCTTTGTATTGTAACTGTGTAACCGGAACTATATCAATCAAATTGTCAGATGTATTAAACTTAATTGACACGTTTTTAGGTTCAACATCCAATACTTGAACTGGTCTAACAAGAATTTGTATCGGCTGGTTAGAAATTGAATCTTCATCCAAAGAAAGAGTTGTATCTAATTCTTCATCCAAATCATCAATATCCAAATCATCCATTGATGAATCCATGATTGTTACGATAGAAGTTGCTTTAGCTTTGATACCGTCAGCAATTACAGTACCTTTCTTAATAACTTCACCTTCATCAACCTTCAATTCAGAAACACTTGAAAGTGTATGAACTTCTCCTGGACGAACAGTGATTTCATGGATTACATCATTATATTCTTTGAATTCAACTATACCGTCTAAGTGACAGTATACATCTTTTACAACCTCAGTACCGGCAGTAACATGAGTGCCGTTTTCAACCATTTTTAATGATGAATCTTTGTTAATTTGATGAACTTCTTCAGGAATAAATACAACCTTACCGGGTTTAGTAATTATTTGGTTTTCATCAACTTCAACATCAACATATCTGATTTCACCTGATGAAGTAACTGCACATTCATCATCAATAAGTTCGGCAATAATCATACCGTTTTCAACTGTTGTATCA
>CAMVQX010000128.1 GCA_947169755.1 uncultured bacterium | reverse complement strand
AAATATGATTAAGATACCATCTATTATTAGACGTGGAAAAACTATTTGGGATAGACTTATTCAAAGTAGGCCTACTTGGACAAGAACAAAGGGCACCTGTGGACTATCAATGAAATCCGGTCCAGAAATTGATACTGTAAAAATAACAAATAGACCTGCAAGTGCATTACCTGATATAGAAGTATGCTCACGTGTTAAACCGATGCAACCCGGTTTCGACATATTGCAATTGGAAGACGGAACAAAAATCGGTAAAGTTCAGTATTTCATAAATGATACCATACTTGGAGAAAGTCGTTTACCGCCCGAATGGTTTCGTATAAATGAAGATGGAACAAAAGTATTAAAGCCATACCTCTGGTTAGAACATATCAGCATAGATAATAAGGGCAAAGGACTTGGCAGAGAGGCTATGAAACGCTTGTACATGGAATCTGTGCAGCGAGGTTGCGAAGGTAGAATGCTCTGTCATACCGCTTGGGGTAGTCATGGTTTTTATGCAAAAACAGGATGGGAGACTTACGGAATGGAGTTTTGTTTAAATAAATTCAATGCTCAAAAAGAAAAATGCCTTAAAATGATAGAAGAATTAAAATTAGATCCATCTAAGAAAGCCGAATTAGAAAAATATGAAAGTGACCTAAAATTTTGTGAAGATTATATCAAAAAAATACAAACAGGTCGACCTTTTAAAGAAGACAACATAATGTTCAACCCAACTGAAACTAATTTAAGAATGTTGTTTAATGGCTAGGATTTTTGATCTGGCTTTAGGCTGACAAGGAGGATATCTGTAAAAAAGTCTACAACACTTAGATTTCGCTATCTTAAAATTCTAATCAATATTAAATCGTAAATAAAACAGGGTAGGATTAACCTACCCTGTTTTATTTACGCCCGAAGAGATTCGTCTTGAATTTGCTCCACGCTCACAGAGTTGAGCTATTTGTACTTCGTGCAGTTCGCTCAATCTGCTCGCTATCCGGATTTCACTTCGTTTCATCCGTACGCAAATCCGCCGAACTCCCAAATGAAGTTCTCATACTTCCCAACGTAATAAAACAGGTAGGGTTAAACCCTACCTGTTTTATTTACGCCCGAAGAGATTCGAACTCCCGACCTTTTGGTTCGTAGCCAAACGCTCTATCCAGCTGAGCTACGGGCGCATATTTCGCAACTACAATTGTATAGCAAAAAAAATTTTTTTCAAGTTTTCATTATATAAATATAAAAATTAGAAATATTATTAATATTTTGGTAAAAAATATGTTATTATAAAACCAGAGGGATTTTATGAACCAATTCAACGACAAAGAATTGCAAATAATAAAATTACTTACAAAAGGACTGAATAATACCGAAATCAGCAAAAAAATGTTCATCAGCGTTCACACGGTAAAGATATATGTTTCCACAATTTTGCATAAATTAAATGCCAAAAATCGAACAGAAGCAGCATTCATTGCAGGAAAAAATAATTTGGTTAATTAGTTTGTAACAATTTGATAGCTTTTGATTAATTCTATATAATATCAATAGGATTATGAAGAAGCTATTTTTAATATTTTCTTTATTTATGTGTCTTTTAACATTTGCCCTAAAGGCAAATGCCGAAACTGTATATAAAATTACAAATGCAAATTTTGACACATCTAATTCTATGGTAGTTTTGGCAATCCAAGATGAGCAAGGAGCTGTTGCAGAAGATATAAAACTTGTAAAACTTGAAAACAAAGCCTATTTTGATATTAATTCCGCAATGATTACATTTCCTAAACAAGATTGGATATATAACTCAGGCCCTGTCAAAGAAATTAAAATCGGTCAATTTTCAACCAATCCTTGCACAGTAAGAGTTGTAATGTATTATGAAAACGGTTTCAATCCTGATAATATAAAATTTACAAGAATAAAAAATAATATAATCATTAAATTTAAAAACAGTGAAGTTGCAGATAATCCTTATTTGCAAAACACCTTTAGGGATGAACATTCCTCATCAAGTGATTTTTATGAATACTTGACGGTTACAACACCTATTAATACTAATGAAACAATAGTCGAACAAATTCAAGAGGCCTTCAATGCTCAAACAGAACAAATGCTTGCAAAAAAAGAGCTGAAATTAAATACCAAATATTATCTGAATAACGTTAGTGCACGGCAAAACGGTATTTTAATAAACGGCTTCGGTTCAGTAACAATTGAACGACCAATGATTTTGCAAAATCCTTCCAGAATTGTTTATGATCTTCCAAATACTCTTGTTGACACAAAATTACGCAACAAAGAAATCAAGATTAATGATACAGAATTTGTTAAAATCGGACAATTCTCAGTCAACAAAGCCCGCATTGTAATAAACACAGAAGCAGTCGGAAACTACATTCCCATCTATTCTTCCGACAATCAGTCGTTTATAATTGCAGATTTCACAAAACTGAACAACACGACTTTGTATACTCATTCAACAAATGCTATATTGTACAATAGTAAAAAAATTGATAATCAAACCCAAACTTTAACAATAAAATTTGATGCTCCCGTTGTTCACGGTCTCGACAGATATAACGACAGATTGATTTTATATCTGTATAACGTTGCAAAATATAGCAATGAAACATTCAAAGATACTTTTAAAGATACTATCTTTGCTAATGCAGTTATTGACGCTATGCCAAAAATAGGATTAAAACTAACAATCCCTGTTGAGCAAGATGCTCTTGCCAGCACATATTTAGGTGCAGACGGAAGAACTTTGCAAGTTAAAATAAAACAAGTTAAAAAGAAAACTGAACCTGTAGTAGTTACTCCGACAATTCCTGTTGTGAAACCTCAAAAAAGCGGAGAAAAACATAGTATAGTGATTGATGCAGGCCACGGGGGCTCAGATACCGGTGCTATCGGCGGAGGAGTATATGAAAAAAATATCACACTTGATCTTGCAAAACGTATTGAAGATATTTTAATTAAAAAAGGTTATGACGTTAAAATGACAAGAGTTGATGATTCCTACGTTTCACTCCAAGAGCGTGTAGATATTAGCGAAGAATACAATCCCGACATTTTTGTGAGTGTTCACGTTAATTCCAGTGTAAAACCTGAAATAAACGGAATAGAAACTCACTATTATCATCAAGAAAGTGTTGCACTTGCTCAAACTGTACATGCATCTTTTGCCAGCGCTGTACCTGCAACAAATCGCGGATTGTTTAAATCTAAATTTTATGTTATAAATCATACAACATCACCCGCAATTTTAGTTGAAATAGGATTTATTTCAAACATAGCGGAGAGGGCAGAAATAACGGGTGAAAAACGAAAACAAGCTACTGCCCAAGCAATTGCAGATGGAATACAAAAATACTTACAACAATTTAAATAACAATGATGAAAGACCGATTGCATTTTTTGATTCCGGAGTCGGCGGCTTAACCGTATTTTCAAAAGTCAAAAAACTTTTGCCGAATGAAAATTATCTCTATTTTGGGGATACGAAAAATATGCCTTACGGTGAAAAATCCGAGGAACAGCTTTTAGAATTTGCAGACAAAATCTTTAAATTCTTTGAATCTAAAAATGCCAAAGCCGTTGTTATGGCCTGCAATACAACTTCGGCAGTAACATATGAAAAGCTGAAGGATAACTATAACTTCAAAATCTATCCGATAATTCAATCGGTTTGTTCAACGCTTGCAAATATGAATTGCAAACTCAGTATAATAGCAACTCCTGCAACCATAAAATCTCACGCGTATTCAAAACAAATTGCCAAATATAATCCGCAAATGCAAGTTTTCGAGCTTGCTGCACCTAATTGGGTTCGAATAGTAGAGGAGCACAGAATAAATCAACCTCAAAGTATTTTGCAAGTTCAGGAAATCTTAGAAGAAACGAACAATTTTAATCCTGATAAAATTGTTCTGGCTTGTACACATTATCCGTATCTAATGGAAATTTTGAAAAAATTTAAATCTGAAGAAATTTTTATTGACCCGTCTGTTTATTTTGCCCAGATTATCAAAAATGATTTAACTGAAAGCAACATGCTAAATAACAAGTTTGAGTACGAAAAATTTTACGTAAGCTCAGATCCCGAAAATTTCAAAGAAGCTTCAAAGCTGTTTTATTCAATAAAAGAACTCCCTGAAATTGTTTTATTATAAAGTTATTATATTGCTAAATTATCTGTAAACATTCCTCAAAAGAGGATACAACAATTATTTTATTGCTGATTTTATCCGGTGTAATATTCAAAACAGTTTTATTATCAGAGATTGCATACACCGGAATATTTCTCTTTAATGCTTCAAATACCGGCGTAGAGCCTAATGAATCATAAGGCATAACAAGATAATCCAAATCATCAACAGAAATTCCGCGAAAAGCAGAAAGTTGTGGTGCTATACTCAAACCCAACAGTATACAGGGCAAAAATGTAGGTGTAATATATTCAGAAGATGAATGTATATCAACTATATC
>CAMVQX010000127.1 GCA_947169755.1 uncultured bacterium | reverse complement strand
GCTTCTCTGGAAATTCTTTCAGCATCACCGTATATCATTTCGTCAATGGCTAAATCGCCAACAACCAAAACTTTTGGTTCTGAGAGCTTTTTGATAAAAGAAACTAATTGTTCTTTGTTTATGTACATAAAATCCTCTAAACCGATTTTAACACAAACAATATTTTTGGCAAAATTATACCAAACTCATATATTTCTGATTTGTAGATATGAGCCTTTGAACATATTCATTTACGTCTGTTTGCACAATTTCATCAGAAATTTCAGCCAAACGCAATTTTGAATACCAATCATACGGAATATCTTTGTAATTGTCGTGACTAATCATCTGTCGGTTGTCTTTAACAAACTTGTAATCTTTTATAGGGTACAAATTATTAAATCTGTTTGACGTACAAATACCGTTAGCAAAACAATTAAAATGATATTCAGTAATAAGATTATAAAATTCAACAGGCTCACTTACTACTCTTTTATCAATCAACTGAACTTCTCTGCCATCAGCCAACAACGTCGTTGTACCAATTGGAGTTTCATCAGTCATCGGATATGTAAATTTTCCCTTTTCTTTATTAAAAATTCTGTGTTGATTAATCGTTTTAAGCACTGTTCCGTCGGAAAAAGTCAACAGATTGTATTGCGTGGTAACTCGGGGCTGCATAATCCAAAGCGGTTTTGAATAATCAAATTTTCCCTCATCAAAATTCCATACCAACAATTCATCATCAAAGGTAACATCCTCTATTTTCTTCGTTGAACCGTCTTTTAATGTAATCAGAGTACCTTTAGCTAGGCACGGACAACTTATCACCCATAAATTTTCATAAGGATTTTGATATATTGCTGGCTCATATTCCTCACAAGGAAATTTATTTTTATTCTGTTCTAAGCATTCTTCTGAATTACCGTCAGGCCCATTCATAGAATAAGAATACCAACCATTATAATAGAATTCGCCACAATCCAGACCTTTTTTAAATGTTGCATTAAAAGTTCCAAGATCAGAGCTGCCATTACCAAGATATTTGTTAGTCATTTTTATACTGTTCAAATCATACACCGCAGCAACACAACCGTTTACCGCAGAGAAATTTGTACTATTTTCGCAAGACGGGTTATATGATACGAGCATACTTGTTCCGTCATTGAGAATAATACCCTCAACATCACCGGCTGGGGACCAATCTTTGCCTAATGATGAAGAAGACGTTATGCTTGATAATTCAAATTCTTCACCATCTACAAGAAATTTTGAAGGATAGCAATTTGTCAAACTTCCGGATTTACATGTTTGTACTATTCTGACATATTCTTTAAATTTATCTAAAAATGCACCTGTATTGTCGTATCCGCCAAGCGTTTCATCGACATTCATTTTCTGCAAGGCTTGTGTCATTACTGAATGAACTTTTTTACTTGCAGTTTGATATTTGTGAGAATTAATTTTGTTTATGAGTACAGGCATAGTCATTGCCGCAACAACTCCAACTATACTCAAAGTAATCAATGTTTCCGCTAACGTGAATGCAGAAATTGCAGCAGCTTGACTCATTAAAGATTTCTTTTTACAAGATGATGACATAACTTAACTCTCCTATTCAATATTGAATAATATAGCATATTTCTACATTTTGGTCAAATTTAGGCAATTTTAAAGCCCTCTAAAAAGAGGGCTTTTGAGTATTTTTATATTACATTATTCTTCAACTTCTTCAGCATCTGAGGTTTCTTCCACCGGCTCATCCTGTTGAAGATCTTCTTCATCCAAAGCTTGCTGATTCATTTCTTCTTCAATTTCTTGTTGAAGTTCATCTTGTTGTTCATCTTGTTCTTCAACTTCAGGTTCTTCTTCATAAGCATCAAAATTAGCTGCTTCTGCTTTTTCCATTTGAGAAACGCTCTTGATATCTATTTTCCAACCTGTCAATTTATGAGCAAGTCTGACGTTTTGTCCTTCACGTCCGATTGCAAGACTCAACTGATCATCAGGTACAACGACCATTGCTTCTTTTGCAAATTCATCGTTAGCCAAAATGTCAACTGATACAACTCTTGCAGGGGACAACGCATTAACAATATATTCAACAGGATCTTCTGAATATCTTACGATATCTATTTTTTCATTCTTCAATTCTGAAACTATTGTTTGGATTCTGCTTCCTCTTGGTCCGATACAAGCGCCAACACTATCTACTTCAGGGTCATTTGACCATACTGCAATTTTTGTTCTGTAACCTGCTTCACGAGAAATTGACTTGATTTCTACAATACCGTCTTCAATTTCAGGAACTTCAAGCTCAAACAACTCTCTAACGATTTCTGCGTGTGCATGAGAAACAATTACTTGCGGTAATCTTGTTGTTTCTTTTACGTTTAGAACAAAAACTCTTATTCTGTTGCCAGGCTTGTAATATTCACCTGGGATTTGCTCTTTTTGAGGCATTATAGCATCTGTTTTACCAATATTTACAATAACGTTACGGTTTTCAACACGTTGAATAATACCTGTTGTAAGCGTACCCTTTTTATCCAAAAATTCATTCAAAACTAAATTTCTTTCAGCTTCCCTGATTCTTTGGGTTATAACTTGTTTAGCGGATTGAGCTGCAATACGACCGAATTGCTCTGGAGTAACTTCAATTTTAATTTCGTCACCATCTTCAACATCTTCCGCAATTTCTTTCGCTTCTTTTAAAGAAATTTGCAAATCAGGGTCTTCAACTTTTTTTACAACTTCTTTTGTTGCAAAAACACCGATTTCACCTGTTTGTTCATCAAGAATAGCCTCAATATTTGTAACTTCTTTACCGATTCTCATGTGCTTTTTGTAAGCTGCAACCATTGCATCACAAAGAGATGCTATCAAAACTTCCTTTGATATTCCGCGTTCTCTTTCAAGTTCTTCGCAAGCTTCAAAAAGTGCTGTTCCAATTTTAATCATGTTTATTTTCTCCTTTATTATATTAATCTATATATAATTTTGCTGAACGAATATTTGAGCGAGGAATCAACAGTTCTTGCCCGTCATCAAAGCGAAAGAATCTTAAACCTTCTTTTTCATCAAAGTCCAAAATTTCGCCTTTAAATATTTTTTCTGTTTCGCCTTCTAATGGTTCTTCAAGTTTAAGGCTGATTCTACGTCCGTTAAAGATTACAAATTCCTTATCTGACTTGAATTTTCTCTCCAAACCCGGAGATGAAACCTCTAAATAATATTTTACCGGTATCAATTCATCCAAAAAGTCAGAGAGGCTTCTTGTAACATTTTCGCAGTCATCAAGAGTAACATCTTTTTCTTTTGAATACAGATAAATCCTCAAAAACCAACGATGATTTTCTTTGACAAACTCAATTTCTATCGGAATATAACCAAATCGCATTGCAGTATTTTCAATTAGCGGTGTGATTTTTTCCAAAATTTCGTGCCTGTTAATATCCTGCTTCATTAATCTAACCCTCTATTAATCGAAAAAGAACGGGGTTTCCCGTTCTTTTTACGACAATACTGCCTGTTTGTATTTTACAATATACATCTTTAAAAGTAAAGTTTATGTAAATAATTGTTTACGCAAAAATACGGGAACAGCTATCCGTTCCCGTATTGAGGCGATTCTTTATGCGTTTTCAGTCTTTAGGCAATTAAACCTAAATTATACAATTCTGTTGCTTAACTTTGAAACTCATGTTTATCAGCTAAATCTCTTTTCGAGTTATAGAATTCTGCACTTACTTCTTTACCATCAATCAAATAGATAGTGCTGCCATTAAATGAAACTGCTTTAAATTGCTGACCATCCATAAATTCTCCTTTAGCTCCATTAATTGCTATCCGTTTCTTAATTTCATTATACTTAGCTTTTAATTCATCTTGTTTCTTTTGGAGTTCAGCCTTCTTATCATCCTTTAGGCCTGTCTTCTGCAAGTTTGTTGCTATATTGTCAAGTTCTTTTTTAACTGATTTTGCTTCATCTTCATCTTTTTTGGACATTTGTTCTAAGCGTTTTTCCTGTTTTGGAATTTCTTTATCCAAGTCTTTTTGAGTTTGTTCTAAATCTTTGATTTCTTGTTCTTTGGCCTTTATATCTTTTTCATTTTTTGCAACTGCATCTTTAGCATCTTGTAAATCTTTTTCAAGAGCCTCTTTGTCTTCATTTTCTAATTTTTTTAGTTTTTCTTTTTCAGTTTCTAGTTGTTTATTTACGCCTTCCAATTTAGTTTTTGCCATATCTAATTGTGCTTGAATGCTAGCTTTTTGTTCTGGTGCAGCTGTTGCTAATTGACTTTCTAATTTTGTAACATCGGATGTTAGTTCAGTTTGTTGTCGTGTCAAACCTGCAACAATTTCTTTCTGTGCCGGAATTACGTTATTAATATGGTCATCGTATTTTAATTGCGCCTCGTTCTCAACTTGTTTAAGTTCTTGGGTCTTGCCTTTAAGAGCACCTAACTCATCATTAGTTGTTTCTATTCTTTCTGGGATTGCTTTTTGTTCTGCTTTTGCTTTTTCCAATGCAGCACTGAGCACCGTACTGTCTTTCGCATTCTGCATAGCAGATATTACAGATGAACTGCTTGTTGATGAG
>CAMVQX010000126.1 GCA_947169755.1 uncultured bacterium | reverse complement strand
AACTCAAACGCGCCGTCCCCGGATTCTGCGCCACAACATCATTCTACGAAGGTTCGCGCATTGTTATCGACTACGTAATGAGCCATCCCGAATGTCAGGTGCCCGACCCCGAATTTGACGCTTGGTGCGACAAGGTGGTGAAAGCTGTTGAGGGTGCGAAAAAGGGATTTTAATTGATTGAAAACGGTAAAAATCGTATGTTTTTTACAAAAATAATCCGAAAAATTTTGAAATTAAATTATTATATGTTATTTTTGTAGCAAATTTACGAAAATATCTATTTAAAATGATACGAGAATTTTGGGTAAAAAACTATTTGTCTATTAGCGACAAGCAAGGATTGGATTTTGTTGCCAAAGGACCTGCCTCGGAACTTGTGACAGAGGTTGCACCAGGCGTGTTTCTTTACAAATTGGGAATATTGTATGGAGGCAACGCTTCGGGTAAATCAAATATGTTGGTTGCACTAAATACAATGTTCCGCTTGTTAGTTATGTCGCAATTTGATGCAACAGGTAAGATAACACAATATTATCCTTTCTCCTTAACAAACGGTGAGCCTACCGAAATGCATGTGTCTTTTTACTCCAATAGTATCAGATATGATTATGATGTGAAATTCAATGACAAATATATTTTGAATGAAGCATTATATTATTATCCAAACAAAACAAAGGCATTGTTTTATGAGCGTTCTTTTGTCGGTGATAATGTGCAGGCAGACATCAAATTTGGTTCCACATTAAATCTCCTTGCCAAAACGCAAAATAGTATCTGTGAAAATACTTTGAATAATCATAGTGTATTATCTGTTTGCCAAAAAGTTGCCTTTAAAGAGGATATTGCACCATTCAATAATCTTTACAATTGGATTTCTGTCAATTATCACGAAGTAGATGGAGATGAGGATAAAAGAGTTGCTGATATTTTGAAAGGGGCTTATAATGACGAACATAAAAAGAAGTTTTATAATGTGATGTTACAGAAGGCCGATTTAAATATTATGCAATATCGTCCTATTATTGAGGATCTTACATTTTCAAATGAAGTAAAAACTTTCTTTCAAAAATTTGTCCCTGAAGAACTGAAAGAAGAATTGTTCAAAACAACTAAAACAATTGCTTTTCTCAATCATTCTGCAAATGGTAATTTTGAAATTCCGTTAGAATGGCAATCGAAAGGCACTCTGAAATATATTAAAATTTTGGACGCCTTGTATGATTTGGTAACAGGACCGCACGTTTACTACCTTGACGAACTTGGCGAAGATTTGCACAACGATTTGTTGTATTACTATCTCAATGTGTTTATCTTCAATTCTGACAAATCGCAGTTGATCATCACAAGTCAGGAAACAACCCTTCTTTCTCAGGATATGATAAATGAGAACCGAGGCGTTGTGTGGTTTGTGGAGAAAAACAAGGAAACGGCCTCCTCGGAATATGCCCGTGGCGATTCGTTTGGTTTGCATAAAAATCTGTCGTTGTACAATTCATACCGCATCGGACGTTTGGGCGCGAAACCCGAACTCGGCAGTATTTTCATTGATTTGGAGGATTGATATGGGAAAACTTCGTAAAGCGACATTAATATTGGGCGAAGGTCCGACAGAGTTTTATTTCTTTAATTCGTTGTGCAACAGATTCAAAGGAATAACAATTAAACCTGATTGCCCAAAACATACCAATCTCAAAGACCTCGAAAAGAAAATTGAGGAAGGTGTGGAAATGGGTTACAGCCAGATATTTTGTGTTATGGATATGGACACAAAGGATAATAAAATAGAAAATGACAAATACATAAAATTAAAACAGAAATACGCAAACCCCATCAGCAAGCCGAAAAAAGGCATTTATTGTGAGGTGACTTTTTTGAAACTCACCTTTGCACCGAATTGTTTTTCCTTTACTATTTCACCTACACATCACGTCTTTACAACGATCAAGATGCGTTGTTGAAAGATTTGAACAAATATGTTGAGTATGAAAAGACCGTTGATTTTTTCAAAAAGACCAAAGGTTTCCACACATATTTTGAGAAACACGGAGGAAGTCTTGATAAAGCCATTGAAAATGCCGAAAAATCAATGAGTGAAAAATCGTCAGGAAAACGGGATTATACCTATTCCGAACTTGGCAGTTTGATGCAGAAGTTGAAAGAAGAATAATGTTCCGAAGGCGACTTTATTTTCGTGGTTATAGAGTGCTTTTTATAATGATTTATTTTACTACATTAATCATGTGGATTCGTATTCAAGGAAATGGTTTCAATCTTTTAACATTATTTATGTCTTATACAAAAATTAAAATTTGCAGATATTGTTTTTTTTCTTACTTTCGCAATATTGTGGGGAAAGAAATTTAAAAACAAAAAAGAATAAAGTCTATTACATTAAAAAATTTTAAAAAGTTTAGTAACAAAACAATAGAACTGAAACCAGGTTTATCTTTGTTGGTTGGTGGTAACAATGAAGGTAAGTCTTCCCTTTTACATGCATTTGCTGTTTGGGAATTTTGTAAAACATTTCTGAGAATTAATAGAGGTGATATAGCATTACATCAGCATGAACATAATGCAGGTGTAGGTATGAGTATTGATGAATTTACACCTATCAATATACCAGAATTAAAGTATTTGTGGACCAATCTCAAACCATCAGGAGGATATACTCTTTCAATAAAATGCATGTGGGATAATGATAAATTTTTAGAAATTGGCTTAGCACTTGCAAATGATAGATTATTTGTGAAAACATTATCTTCAAATGTGAATGATGGAGATCCAATTCCTACTATTGCCTATTTGCCACCTTTTGCAGAAATTTCAGATAAAGAAGTTTGGCAATATCCTGCCCAACGTAAAAAGTTGATAGGGCGAGGATTAGCAGGAGCTGTTCTTCGTAATACTATTATTGATATGTTGCAGGGCAATAAAAGTAAAAGGGTAAAATTAAAAGAGGGAAGAACAAAAATCAAAAGTTCTGATTTAAAAAAAATTAGAGAAACAGACCCATATGAAATTTTGAATACTGTGCTTTTTGATACTTTTCAATGCCAATTGAGACCAAAAGAATTCAATCAAGAATTTCATCAATATATACACGTGGATATAGTAAAAGGCAAAAAAGAGGGAAATACATTTAAGGCCTTTCCTAATTATAATCCAAGGGATATAATGACAGAAGGTAGCGGTTTTTTGCTATATACTTATGCACTTAATGAAGATATTGATGTGCTACTATTAGATGAACCCGATGCTCATTTGCATTGTAGTCTGCAAACTCAACTATTCAATAAGTTAAATAGTATTGTTAAAAATAATCAACGTCAAATTTTAGTGGCAACACATTCTACTGAAATAATAAAGAATGCGCCATTAGAAAGTATAATGGATGTAAACAAAGGAGCTTGTAAATATGTTAGCAATTCACAACAAATCATAAAAATATTGTCAGGCCTCGGTAGTGAATACAATCCTATTTTAGATAGAATTCTTAAAACCAGAAGAATTTTCTTTGTCGAAAATGAAAGTGATGTAACTATTTTACAGTTATTTGCAAAAAAATTGGGTTTGGAATGGCCTAATAATCTAACTGTTTGGCCCTCAGCTTCTAAACATGAATATCGAAACCATGTTATTGATATTCTCAAATCCCAAGTTGAAGGAATAGCTATGCTAAGTCTTATTGATAGAGACGGTAGTGATTACAATAGTATTGATAAAAACCTTAAAGACGGTTCCTTTTCTGATAAAGAGTCAGAACTACCAGGAGGAACAAAGTTTATATTTGCGAGATTTAGAAAATGGAGAAGATCTGAGATTGAGAATTATTTACTGAATATCAGCGTTTTGGCAAGGGCAGCAAAGATTACTGAGTCAGAAGTGAATGATTTCTTTCAAAATCAACACGGTATTGTATTGCCATCTTCTACTGACTTTATCAAATCAGATAGACAGACTAAAACTCGAATGTTGTTCGATGTATCAGGAAAAGAGTACGTTGAGTCTTTTTGTAATAATCAAGGTATTGACAAATATGAGATTGTCAAAGCTTTTTCAAAAGACGAAATCTGTGAAGATATTGTTACCATATTAAAAGAAATAATTCTAATGGCAAACAATCCGCAAACGACAAAGTCTGCAAAAAAGCTTGCCCTCAAAAACATATTGGACGAAACGAAAAGCATTAGCATTGGTGCCAAGTTATCCACTGATATTTCAAATATCAAATCTAAGAAAGAACTTCTTGGAGACATCATCAGTTTGCTTCAATCTCCAATTAAAAATGTTATTACTTGCCTAAAATCAAGACAAAACAATCAATGTATTTAGTGAAATAAATAGAAGAGAGGCAAATAAGAAATTAAAAACAAATAACTGCGGTGAAAAAATATTTCCGCCACAGTTATTATTATTCTCAGAAAAATCTATTCTTTACTCCTTCGCCACTACCGCCTTCATTTCTATCTCCAATCCCTTTTTATACGCTTCAATATATTTGTTGAAGCCTTCCACCTCTTCGGGGGTTGGGGCGATGGAGGTGCCGGTGTTGCCGGCGAAGACTTGGGTTTCGAGCCAGTCGGGGAGCGACTGTTTTGAGG
>CAMVQX010000125.1 GCA_947169755.1 uncultured bacterium | reverse complement strand
GCCTTTCACACGCAGGTGTAAATTCGACTTAACTATCTGAATATGCGTCCAATTTAGCCAAAATTACTTAAATAATCATTTAATTCTTTTAATTTTTCAGACAAGTGATTATTAATATTTTTTAATTCTGTTTTTATTAAAAGTTCGTTTTTTAGTTTAATTTTGCCGAACAATGCAGGATATTTTACGCTATCAATAAATTTATTTTTAAAGCTTTTTAAATTATTTATATCAACTGAATCTATTATCCAGATACAATCACTTATATCCATAAACAAATCAGCCAGTTCATTTTTTGCTTTGTAGATTTTATTAGCCTCAATATAGTTCTGTAACTGTGAGGTGTGACGATAAATTGTTTTGTAACATTCTCTAATTTTTGCTTTCTTTATTGGTAAATCTTGCCTAAAATATTTTATTGTCTGCTCATAACCTGATTTTATAAGTTCGTTACGTTTTTCTTCACTCATATTGAAGTCTACAACTACAATATCACCGGTGTTTAAAACTATATAGTCGAATTTATCCTTATCTCCGTATATATCTTTTACAAAAGACGTTGAGCAAGATGTCATGCAGCTATAGACAGCATTTGCATAATCAATTCCTGAAATATCATTGCCCTCGTAATATCCCTCAAGGCGTAATTCCAAAATTCTGTTATCTGTTTTAGTCAGATTTTTAGATAATCTCCACATTGGCCAGCTCTTCTGAAGATCACCATCAACTAAAAGAGTATTGTTGTATTCAATCGGTTTCATAAGACCGGGCATACAGCACGATATTCTTATTGCAGAAGCTATTTCATAATCTGGAGTCTCTATCTTTGAAAACTCTTTGCACTTGAAATTTGCCAAATCTGTCGTTATAATTGTCAGATTAAGATTTAAATCTTTAAATGTTACAGCTCTATTTGCTCCTTTTTGGTATTTATCTCCATAGAATTTTTTTTCAATAAGTTCTCTAACCCAGTCATGGAATACTTCTCCCTTGCTTACGGCAAATAGTGGGCCTATACCTATTGAAATATCTCGAAAAAGATTAAAATTTACTTGTGAGAATATTTCTTTCATTTCATCAGAGCTATATCCTATTGCCAGTAATGCAGCAAACACAGAACCTACTGACGAGCCGCCCAAAGCCTCAAATTCTACACCCAATTCTTCAAAAGCTTTGATTGTTCCTATATAAGAAACACCTCTGATTGCTCCGCCTCCAAAAAGGCATGTGTATTTTAAACTTTGCTTCATAAAATTATTATACTACAGTCATGGTTTAATTATATTGTTTAATTATATAAAAAAAAGAACCCCACATGGAGTTCTTTTTTTATATTAAATTTTTAAACTTATGCTGCCATCTTAATTTCTCTTATTAAGTATTCCGCAACCCATTCAAAGTCTTTATTTTGTTGAGCAGCTTCTTTAAGATATTTAACTGAAACATCACCGAGTCTGATTAATGTCATAGCAACAACTCCGCGTTTAATACCTCTTACAACTTGTAATTGATCTACCAATTGAGGCAAAGCTGATGTTCCAATACTTACCAATTCGTTTTCTAATATGTTTTTTGTTGTATTATCTGCTGTTTCTAATTTTGTAAGAATTTCATTTACTGTTGTCATATCTATCTCCAATCTATATTCTGATTATAAACTAAAAAATAGTATAACTTTGATTTCCTTACATAATCTTTATATCATTTATAATTTCCTTTATTTCCGGTGAAACATCGTTTATGTCAGTGATATTTTGTTTTACTGAATTGGCAAAATCAGCTTTTTTAAATTCGTGTAACCCTCTGTGTTTGAAAAAGTTTTCTAAAAATTCAACGGTTGAAGTTGTTTTTTCCAAATCTCCAATGGGTGCTGAAGATATATTTTGGGTTACATAATTTAGTGTTTTTATGATGAGTTTTCTTGTAAGCAAATCTTCAAACTCACCGCTTTTTACAAGATGTATTTTATCAATATCCCTTAATTTGGGCATAATCTGAGCTAAATTTTCTTTAGCATCATTGTCCAATAAAATAAAAATAGGAATTTTTATACAGTCAACATAGTTATAAAAGTATTTTACCACTTGGTTTTTACCACCTGCTGATACCAGATAAATCCCATGTTCTCTAAAATCATGTCCGCAAATTTTAGCAAATTTGGGCAGAAGAATTTCTTCTGTGATTCCTTCACAGAGTATTAATTTTTTTATAGGGAATACAAATTTCTCATCTGTTTGTATGTAAAGCGATTTAAGAAATTTTAAATTATCAGGAATGTCATCCTGAAGAATATCTATGATACCATTGTAGTTTATCTTATTTTTTAGGAGTTTTTCGACATTATTGTTAAAATTAAAAATGGATTTTTCATACTTAAAAAGCTTTTCATTTATTGATAAGTCAGCTACACAATCGAATGATGAATTTATAATTTCTTCTGCTAGCTTTGTAAGTTCTTCATAATCCATTTCATCTAAGTCTGACTTTTTATATTGTGGTTCAATTAGATTATTTAGAATTAAATCTTTAAATACGCGTAAATATTTTGTTTCAGGCTCTTTAAAACGTGTAAGCCTGTCTGCAGAGATTATTAATTGTTCTTTTGTTAGCGGTTTTATTTTCAAGATTTTTCCTTTTGTAACATTTTTTAATTCAATTTTTATAAATTAGCAAATTTTTCTCATTTAATGTTTTTATATTAATGTAGGTGGAATAGTGTATACATTAAGTGTGAACAATTGTCAATATAATGATTATAACATGCCAAAAGCGCAAAAGGCTATTTTGGCAAAAAAGGCTGATGTACCGCAGAATGTTCAGCAAACTGTTTTTACATCAAATCCTATGATTAACATAGTTCCTTTTAACGGGGCAATGACGGCTTCAAATTTGAGAACCGAACTTGTTTCAAATGAGGAAAAGAGTAAATATAATGAATTGACTGCAATGCTTGATAAAGATACAAAAAAGAAGTTAAATTATCTTTTAAAAACCGGGGCTTTATTAAATTCTGACAGTAACGATAATTCCACTACATTAGATAATTTATATTTGCTTGCAACAACTCCGAGGGCTCAAGGATTGAATAGCCAAGTGCTCTTGATAGAAACAATTGAGACTCTTTCCGATCCTCATGTTATAACACAACAATTTGGAAATATACCAAAACAATATCTGCAAAATGCTACAGTTTTGGCTAACGGTAATGATCCAAATGTTGAGCATTCAGGGACTTGTCCTGCCGCAAGTATTGAATTTACTTTGGCACATAAGCGACCTGCAGAATTTGCGAGATTTGCCCAAGGACTTTCATCTCCTGAAATGTCAGTATATAAAACTATGAAGTTAAGTAATTTGGCTGACAATACTCTTGATGCCGTTTGGTTGTTGAATGCTTTTGAAATACCATATGAAGCTAATAATTTTAGTGAAGCAAAATTGAAATTTGCTCCTGATAAAAATGCAATTGTCAGAGCTCATATTCAGACGATTGATAGAGATAAATTAGAGCGTTCGTCATTAGATGTTTTGATGCAGTCGACTTTTATGCAAATTGGTTCTCAGCAGTCTTATGATACTTTGACAGACAAACGTGCCGGCAAGTTTAATCAAAATGATAAAGGTTTGATAGAGTTTGAAAAAACGTTTACAGAATCTGTAGTTGATGATAAAAATAAGGTTTCTGTAACTTATCAAACCGTTGATGAAAATGGTAAACTTGTTGGCTATGAAACAGATATTAAAACAATGAAACGCCAAATTAAAGATGCGCTTGATATGGGCGAAAATATAATAATAGGCTATACACTTGTTGATGAAAGCAATACAATAATTAATGGGCATGAAATAACAATTACCGGTTATCGTACCGATAAAAACGGTAAGATGACTCTTATTTGTAACGATACAGATGACGGTGTATCAAAAGCTGTTGAGTATTCTGAAGATTATCTGCTTCCGAAAATTCATCATGCAACCTTCCCGCAAGAAATAGTAAAGAACGATATGAAAATTACTGAAAATTGGGTTGAAGGAATAAAATCATATCAGGAAATGAAGCGAAATAAAAACGGTAAAGTTGCTTAATGTAACTTTACACTTAATTGTTCAACTAACAAAAAATAAATTTTTCAGCTTTAATATAATCAAGGTGAAGAAATGAATTTAACAGTAGGTTTAATAAATAATATTAATAATAGGTATAGAGCATCTTTTGGGAATAATACTGTTGTTCCCCCTGTTAATAATTCTGCTAACTCTTCTCAAAAATCTAATTCAAATGTTGAAACTGATATTTTTTATGTAAATGATATCCATGGCCGTATTGGTAATATGGCAAGAATATATAGCGCAAAAGAAGCTTATGATTCTGTAAATAAAAATTCATCAGCTGATATGTTTGTACTATCTGCCGGAGATATTTCGCTTGGTGCCGATATGAGTTCGGTAAAAGCTGCTAATACTTGTATGAATGGTATTGGTATTGAAGCTACTTCTGACGGAAATCATGAGTATGATGCAAATCCTTCCGAAATTGCGGATGTAAAGCGTAATGCAAAGTTTAAAAGCTTAGGTATGAATTTGCAAATACCTAAAGGTAATCCTTTAGATGG
>CAMVQX010000124.1 GCA_947169755.1 uncultured bacterium | reverse complement strand
ATCCCATTGATTCTGCTATTACCAAGGTGTCTTTAGATTAAATATTTTATGAGCAAGTAAAAATTCAGGTACAGTATCACTCACTTTTGTACTAGGAGCTGGTTCTTTATCATATTTTTTTACCAGTAATTAGAAAATAGTTGTATGAAAAATTTTGCAGGCAGATTGCTTAACTAATATGGTCTGTTACCCATAAGATTTAAAAAATTAGGTGCATAAAATTCGGCATTGCTTGCACTTAATTGATCTTGGCTGCTGTATAAAAATTGGTTCTTCCTTGTGCCTAATTTAGTTATCGCACCTGATATAAAATCTTTTATACCTTTTATAAAGTTTGCGGAGCCGTTTTTATTGATTTCTATATTATGTGCACTGTGCACTTTATATTCAGTTTGTACCGGATAACCGTCAAAAAAAGTTGTGTAAGCCGGTGAAAATTCCATATTTACAGACTGTTCACCTGAGGGGCTAAAATTTAATTTACAATCATTTTTTCTTGCAATTTTGCCTAATTCTAGCTTGTATGCCAAAACTCTATTCCTGATTTGCTCAGGTAATTCCGGAGATAATGTTACGCGTTTTTTAAAACTGCGATTATTTTGATATGCAGATAACTTACCCAAAATTTTTATTGTCATAATAATAAACCCCTTACGTTTTAACTTTACAAATTTTATGCTGAAGTGTCAAGTGCTTCCCCAAATCTTTTAAGTGTATTAATTATTTGTATATCAGTTTCACCTAATCGTATCTTAGCTACACCATCATCAATAATGGTTTCTGAAAAGCGTCTTCCTTTGTTTTCTGATTCTCTAATAACCGCATTAGGCGAAAATTTATCACTATGTTTTCCGATAAAATCGCACATTGCATTAAAAACGGTTGTGCTATATGTTGTCGGATCAGCTATCTTCATTGAAAAATACGGCTTATATTGTGTTTGAGAATAATTTTTAATTTGCATAAATATTCCTTTCTTAAACTTATTACATTTCCCCTGTCAGAGGAATTAAAACCTCAAAAATAAATTTTTGAACGGCTATTTTAGTAAATTTTACATAACTTAAATTTTTTTGTTGGAAGTCATGTTACAAACTATATGAGCATGGGCATAATATAAATACAGCTAAAAATGCTGATTTTGGTTCTTTTGTAAAAAGAGAAGGGGTTAAACGCCCCTTCTCATTTTGTATACACCAAATCAATAACCTCTTTCATTGAATATATGTCATTTATAACGAAAAAATTTTTACCGGTTTTTTCTTTAACAAAAGATAACGTTTTTCCGTCTAAAAACTCCTCAGTGTATGGTCTGAGCATAACAGAAGGAATTATTACCAAATCAGTTTCCAAATTTTTCACAGTCCTTATTAAATCGTCAGTCGTAATCAAACCAGAAACAGTAATATTTTGCCCCCAATAGTTTGATTTAACCGGATTGACTGTAGCAGTTAAGTTCTTAATTTTATTCAATTTATTGCAAATCTGAGTAATCGGATACTCGGCCGCATAACCGCATGCAAAAGAAATCTTAAACTGTTTTGATATTTTTTTAGGAAGAGTATAGTTTTTAAAATCTTCTAAAAGTAATCTTATTGCCCCAACTCCGTCTTCCAATTGACAAAAGTTTCCGTAATATTTTGCCGGAGGAATATCTCTTTCAGCAAGCAGAAAAAACTCATCAGAACAGCAAACACGCTTATATTTTAAGGCAATATCAAGAGTTTGGACTGCACATTTTTTATCAACCTGCTTAATCTGCTCTTTTCTAAATTGAGTAACCCCAACCGGAACAATGGCTGTTGAAAGAACAGTATTTTTAAGCTTTGCCAAATCAGAAAGAGTTCTATCCAACTCTTTGCCGTCATTATACCCCGGACATAATACTATTTGAGCATGAAACGGAATTTTATTCTTTCTGAACCAATTCAAATTTTCTAACGCTTTTCCGGCGTTAGGATTTTTAAGCATTTTAACTCGCAGCTCAGGATTTGTCGTATGAACAGAAACATAAAAAGGACCAAGCCTCATTCTTTTTATTCGTTCTTTATCAACTTCTGTAAGGTTTGTAAGAGTAATATAAGTTCCTTGAAGATAAGATAGCCTGTAATCATCATCTTTTACATACAAAGTATCTCTCAACCCCTTGGGCTGCTGATCGACAAAACAAAAAATACAATGATTTAAACACGGTTTTACCCGGTCAAAAACAGCACTCTCGAACACAATCCCCAAATCTTCATCAAAATCTTTTTCTATCTCTATAACTTCAATTTCACCACTTTGTTTTTTTATTTCAAGCGTCAAGAAATCTGATTTACACATAAAATTATAATCAATCATATCCTGCATTTTGGTATCATCAATTGACAATATTTCATCGCCGGAAACAATTTCCAATTCTTCTGCAATAGAACCTTTTTCAACAGAATTAACTATTGCGGGCATTATCTTTCTCCAAGCCTTCTATGATTGTTATAAAGTTTGAGTACTCACAAACGGTATTATCCAAAACAATTTTTTGATAAAAATTTACCTTATTATATTCGTCATTCAATATTTTTTGAGCATCATTTTTAAACTGCATTGCACGGCTTTTTGTTAAAAAGAAAAGCCTTTTTCTTTCATCTGAGTCAAGGCACTCACAACAAGCCAGTTTAATTCTTGCATCAGATAGAAATTGTAAAGGGTTAATACTATAATCTTCCACTAAAAGACGCTTTAATTCATTTATCCCGCCTCTTGAGATTTCGTAATAAACAGACAGTTTTCCGCCATCAGACATCATTTTCCTTGAAGTTAAGCACTCCTTTTCTTCCAATCTTCTGAGAGCAGGTTTCAAGGCTCCGAATGAAGGTTTTGTATACGGAGCAAAGTAATCTTCTATACGTTTTTGAATACCGTACATTGTGTATTCACGCTTTAAAATTACATACAAAATCAAAATTTCTATCATATCGCAAATTATATCATAAATTTTTAATTTATTGAAATATTTAGCCGTCAACACATCAACTCGGAAATTTATGATTCTGAAGCCATTTCACGAAGTTTTTTTAATTTATCACGAATTTCTGCCGCACGTTCAAAATCAAGAATTTTTGCAGCTTTATGCATATCTTTTTCTAATTTATCAATTAGTTTTGGCAAATCTTTTTTATTGATTCCCATATCGACCATTTCTTCGGCAACAATATCTTCTAAATCTCGATAACTTGCAACAAGAGATAACAAGTTATTCTCAATCGGCTTTTTAATTGTTTGAGGGATAATGCCGTATTTTTTATTATACTCTATTTGAATTTGCCGTCTGCGCTCAGTTTCATCAATAGCTTTTTGCATAGATTCAGTCATTCTGTCAGCATACATGATAACTTCTCCGCAAGCATTACGGGCCGCGCGACCAATCGTCTGTATCAAACTGGTTTCAGAACGCAAAAAACCTTCCTTATCAGCGTCCATAATAGCAACAAGTGAAACCTCAGGTATATCAAGTCCTTCCCTCAAAAGGTTTACCCCAATTAATACATCAAACTCACCAAGTCGCAAATCTCTCAAAATTTCTACACGTTCCAATGATTGAATTTCACTGTGCAAATATCGAACTTTAATACCTTCTTGAATAAAGAAATCCGTCAAATCCTCAGCCATACGCTTTGTCAAAGTTGTAATTAAAACGCGTTCATTTTTGTCAGCTCTTTTTTGTATTTCTTTTTTCAAATCTTCAATTTGCGAATCAATCGGGCGAACAGAAATCTTTGGATCAACAAGCCCCGTAGGTCTGATAATCTGTTCCACAAGCTGAGAAGATCTGCTGCGTTCAAACTCAGAAGGAGTAGCTGATATATATATCTTTTGATGAACCCTATCAAAAAATTCATCAAATTTTAAAGGTCTGTTGTCTTTTGCACAAGGTAATCTAAAACCGTATTCAACCAATGTTTCTTTTCTTGATGCATCACCATGATACATCCCTTTCAATTGAGGTAATGTCACGTGAGATTCATCAACAACAGTCAAAAAATCACCTTGGAAATAATCCAAAAGTGTTGCAGGCGGCGAACCGGGCGGACGACGTTCAATTATCCTTGAGTAATTTTCAATACCCGAGCAATAACCCATTTCTTTTATCATTTCAATATCATATTTTACACGCTGTTCGAGCCTTTGCGCTTCAACTAATTTATTTTCGTTATTCAATTCAATCAAACGTTGTTGAAGCTCTTGCCTGATTAAATCTAATGTTTCATCAACATTTTCATCATAAGAAAGATAGTGTACAGCAGGATAAATCACTACACTATTCGGAATTTCAAGAACTTCTCCGGTAACATTATCAATCCTGACAATTTTTTCAATTTCATCACCGAAAAAGTAAATCCTCGTAATAATTTTTTCATACGCAGGCATAATTTCTACAATATCACCTCTTGCGCGAAAAGTAGAACGTTCAAGAACTAAATCGTTTCTCGTATACTGGACACTGACAAGATGTTTCAACAAATCATCTCTTGCAACTTCATCTCCGACCTTTAATTCCACAGAACCCTTACAATAATTTTCAGGCAATCCTAAACCGTATATACAACTGACAGAAGCCACTATAATAACGTC
>CAMVQX010000123.1 GCA_947169755.1 uncultured bacterium | reverse complement strand
TGTAGCGTTTCGTGCAAGATTAAGCCGACCAACAATAAAAGCTATAAACAACGGATTTCGTGACCTTTCACAAAAACCTAACGTGTCAAGAGAAGAAATAGAACAATTCATGAAACAATTTAATTTAATGAAAAAGGATTTAGCTGCTACAGGAGAATCCGGAACATATATGTTAAAATATAACGAAAATAATGACGTATTCATCCAATTTGAAGCAACTGGTAAATATAGGAGAGCTAATCTTCCTTGGGCTATGCAAAACGAAATGATAATTTCTAATGGTATAGTTAAATTTCCCCCAAACCAACTGCACAGGCTTGCAGAAATTATAAAAACTATAAACCTTGAGTTTATAAGATAGGTAAAGCTACAGTGTGTAGGGTGCAATTTTTTGCACCAAAATAATTCTCAAAATTTCTGTTAAAATCCTCAAACCAACTGTTCTTTTACAGTTTTCGAGTTCGGCGGATTTGCGGACGGATGACGTGAGTAAATTGCGGATTTGTCCGGCTAAAAAGTCTAACCCGCAAGCTATAAATTTTTATTTAAATTTACAAAGATAAGGGAGATTCATCTTTTTTAAGATTCCCAGTTCATAAGGAATGTGATGATGGTTTTTCTTGTATTTGTAATTAGTCTTTATGGTCTTATATAGTTTTGCCAAACCTTCTCCAAAGGTTAAGTTTTTTCTTGGAGTTTCGTCGCAATGATATGCAAAATACCCTCTTTCTTCGTAATCCAATAGCAGTTCTGCATGACGCTGTTCCTCTGTCATAACGGTGTAACATTTATTTAATTTTTTGCACAAATTATCTATGAAAAAACTCCAAAGATTAGGAAGCGGCATTGCACATCTAGTATCCAGCAAATAAGGTTTGCCATTATACAAACCGTACTGCTCTGTCTTCCACCCGTCTGTTGATAATTCACATAAATTATGTTGAATTTTTCTTCCGACTTCTCGACAATGCTCTACTGTAACATTTTCCGTATCAGCTTTCGGCTGTTTTACAATAAATGCTTTTCCGTACTTTTCTACCGGAGTTAAAAACGGTATATCAAACTCAGGATTATGTTCTCGAAATTCACACGGGTTTTCAAGTGAAATTTTTAATACTTCATTATTTTGAAGCTCAAAAAGTATAGAGAGTCCTCCTGATTCATGAAATTTTATAACAGAATCATCAACTTCTTTATGCGCTTTAAAATATGATATTGAACCCTCTGATAAATCCTGCACAACATCATTATACCAGCTTATTCTATTGGGTTCTTCCTGCCAATTTTCAATGAGATCTATACCTTTGCCGGTGAAATTTTGGCTATATCGATATTGATTTGTAAGAGCAAAATTAGATATTTTCATATCTGTTTATTAACAACCGTAAAAAAAATTTTTTGCTAATAATCTTTATTTCAAAATAAAACTACTAAAAACACTCACCTATATTGTTAAATTTTGTAAAAAGACTTCAGTAATGTAACAAATTAATCTATTTACAGTTCTTATTATTGACTGAATATAGAAAGGATTCCAAATGATTAATTTTCTCGATAGAGTAGGACTTAGAGCATACTCTTATGCTAAAAACACAAAAACCTATAAATACTGTCAAAAAGGAGTTAATTTTATCACAAACAGAAAAATGTGTTATTCCGGATATGATTTAGACAGCAGAATAAAGAATATTAAGGCTTTAGAATTCTTTGGCACGTTGGGAGCATCTGCATCCGGTATAATGACTTCACACTTTGCAACAGAAGGCGGCTTGCTGGGCTATGCGCTTGTAGGAGTTGGGTCTTTTATAGGCTTACGTTGTTTCCAAACAATAAAACAAGCTTCCAGAGAAATACGCAAATTAAAAGCAATTAAAGATATAACAAAAGATTTGCATAATAATCTTCCTAAAGAACATAAAAAATGGATAAATCAAATTTTGGAAGCCGTTCCTGAAGAACATCGTGAAGTATATGCAGAATTATTACATTCTCTATTGAATCACAAAAAACCCCTTGATGTTTAAACTTTGCCGCCTTTAATATCAATTTT
The DNA here is from genome assembly GCA_947169755.1 of uncultured bacterium. Taxonomy (GTDB): domain Bacteria; phylum Cyanobacteriota; class Vampirovibrionia; order Gastranaerophilales; family Gastranaerophilaceae; genus Stercorousia. The sequence goes on along the minus strand of CAMVQX010000123.1, from coordinate 2,587 downwards.
TATAAAAGATTTATTATCAGAATTATTAACAAATGCAAGTCCAACTATATTATCATAATTATTTACTTCTTAAATTTTTGTTAACAAGCCTTGTGTTTTTTCTTGCATTTAAATCTAATTGCGTTTGATAACGGTTCTTTGCTGTTTGTTCTGAGTGTACTGCTTTTAGCAAATTTTTTACATAATCATAGTTGTTATAGCCGCTGCGAGTAAACTGCGAAAATCCAGAAATATATGTCGTTAATTCCTCAATTAATCCCGATTTATAATTGTTCTTAACTTCATTGACAGCATTATCCAATATGGAATTTCCAAAATGACGATGAACATTTTCTATATAGCTATAGCAAAGATTATCTCTTAACATACAATCTGCAGCATCATGCATATCATCTAAAGATAGTGGACTTTGAGCATCATAATCAACGATACAAACCGGCTCATATTTATCAGGGACTTTAGGATGGGTAAGTGCAAAGAAAATATTTTTTTCCCCTGTATCTTTGTTGACTTTGCCTACCAACTTTAATTGGAAATCATCATGAAAATGTGAAATAAAAGTCTTCAGTTTATTCAGAGTGTCTGACTTCATTTCTTTTACATTATCAATTATATCTTGAGTTAATTTTTCGCCGTTCAAGTTATATTGTCTGCCCACATTTTGAATTTTTCTTTTCGCAGCCAAATTTACAGTAACAACCAATTGGTCACTTAATTTGCCATTAAATGAATACTGATTACTGTCATACTTATTTTGTGCATAGCGTGATACAGGTAAAATTCTCATAATATTCTCTTTATGAACATAAAAATTAAACACCATAAAAATTATTTTTTGCTAACAATTAAGCATTGCCATAACAAAAATTTACAAAGAGAAATTATTATATTATTCAACATCAAAATCAAAATACGTATTCGGGTATGGTTCATTTTTCAGTGTAAAATGCCACCATTCAGAATCTATTCCTTCAAAGCCTGCTTTTGTCATTGCATCATACAAAATTTTTCTATTCTTTTTCTGATTTCGAGTTAACCTTTTGTAATCGGGATGTGAAATTTCAGAGAACAAATCAAATGTTCCACCCATATCAACAAAAGAACCGTCTTTTTTAATCAGGGTTAAATCGACAGTGCTTCCTCTTGTATGTCCGGATTTTTCTGCTATATAACCGCCTTTTAATAAATCTGATTTCTTTAAAGCAGGATAAAACGACTTATCACCGGGATCATTTGGATTGTTTATCCATTCTACAAAATTATATACCGCCTTTTGCGGTCTGTATGCATCCCAAATCAGTAATCTGTATCCTTGTTTTCTCAAATTGCTTGCAGCTGATGAAAGTGCGTTCAATGCTTCTTTTGTCATATATGCAATCGGGGCATTGTACCCTTTTATTCTATTGCCGGTGAAATTATTTGAAGAATAATAACGAATATCATACGCAGCATCATCTATCACTTCAGAAACAGGAGCAAAATCACTCTTATTGTATGAAACTTGAGATGCAAATGCTACTTGCATAAAACAAAACATTATCAAAATAATCAAAAATATTTTTTTCATTTTTCTCCTAACCTGCCCTTATGTAAAGTTATTATAATATTTTTTGAGGTTTATAGCAAATTTTATTTTTACGATACTTACTATAATGTTGAGGTAAATATGTACACTAACACTATTAAAAATTACAATTTGCATTCTAGAAATTCGTACAAAAAACAACAAAACTCTTACACCACTATAAATAAGATTCAAAATTACAACTATTCACAACAAAACAGTAAACAAGTAAGTTTTACAGGCGAACGATGCCGATTATTTTTGGAAGGCTTTATATACAACAAACTCTTTAACCGTATTAAAGACAAAGAAAACGGATTTGGAGGGAGAATGACATATTGCGTCCAAAAAGGTCTTGGCATTATGGATTCTTTAATAAATTGGTTGGAAAGGAAAAGATTAAAACTGGGAAGTTTAGTAGATTACGACAAATTAAAAAAAGAAGGGTTCAGCGCGGAACAAATAGAACAATTTCACTTTGATGACGAAATGAACCTTAATTCAGCTTTTTGGTTTTCTAATCACGTTGAAAAAGCAAAAGATTATATGTTTGGTTATCCTGCAAATATGGGGGATGACTCGGCTATGGTCCGTTTTTTGAGAAAAAAAGAAGCTAAATTACCATTGTTGAACCATTGCGGCGATCCTCAAGAACTCGGGAATTACAATTTAGATGCAAAACTAGCATATGAAGAGCATATTTTAAAAAGAATATGCGAACACCTTGGAATAAATAAAGAAGACGGAGTTTGGGGTTATATTACATCAGGCGGTTCTGAAAGTAACAGATGGGGCATCTCAAATGGTTTAAAAAAATATCCGAATGCAACAGTATATTATTCCACAGCCGCACACTACAGTGTTCCGAAAGCCGTAAAAATGAATACACCCGCCACAAATGGCACTAAAACAATAAATTATATTGACTCACAAGCTATACATACATTAGACAACTCAGAAGAAATAGACATCAATGAATTAATATCAAAAATTAAAACCAATTGGGAAACAGAAAAGAAACCG
>CAMVQX010000122.1 GCA_947169755.1 uncultured bacterium | reverse complement strand
TCAAAAACGTAATCAATAATTGCTGCTTCTCTTGCACGTTTGATTGCTCTTACAATCATTCTTTGGTGTTTTGCGCAATTACCTGTAATTCTTCTCGGAATAATTTTTCCGGCTTCAGTCAGGTATCTTTTCAATTTTGCAGCGTCTTTGTAGTCGATAGATTCAACTTTATCTGCACAAAGACTGCAATTTTTACGTTTTTTCTTGTCATCTAAGTTTTGTTTTGCCATTGTTTTTAATTTGCCTTTCTAGCCTTATTGTATTTCTAATTATTATTTTATCTTACTTTTACTGTGCTGCCGCTTTTGCTCCTGTGAAATCTTAGATTTCTACGTCGCTATCGTTATGTTGCCCTGCTCGTTTCGCTTTCGCAAACCGACTCCGGCAACACCGGCTGCCGCTTTTAAAACGGAATTTCGTCTTCGTTAATCAATTCGTTTGACATATCGTCTGATTCAAACTTAACGATTTCTTCAGTACCGTAACTTGAACTTGCCGAAACTTCACCTGCTTCACCCATTTTTTCAATAGTATTAGCATCTATTTCATAAATTCTTTTTTCCGTACCGTCATCCATTTTTACTGTATTTGTTTGAAGTCTGCCTTCAACAAGTACTCTTTCACCCTTATCCAAAGATGAAACAATTTCGTCCAAACCGTTTCTTCTTGAAATAACACGAATAAGTGTTTCTTCTCTGTCACCAATATTTAGAACAAACGCAGATACCGCAATATTGTTTTGCGTAAAACGTTTTTCCGGCGCTCTGTATAATGTCCCTGTTACTACTGCTTTTGCTAATGACATTTTTACCTCATTTTTTGCATACTTCCGTATCGCTATCGTTGTGTTGCCCTGCTCGTTTCGCTCTCGCGAACCGACTCCGGCAACACCGGCTGCCGCTTTTGCTCCTGTGAAATCTTAGATTTCTACGTCGCTATCGTTGTGTTGCCCTGCTCGTTTCGCTCTCGCGAACCGACTCCGGCAACACCGGCTGCCGCTTTTTATACTGCTGCTTTTTCAGCATCAAGAAACATTGTTCTTAAAATGTTGTCATTCAATCTTAATTGACGTCTGAATTCAGCTACACCTTCTTCCGGCAAGCTCAAAACCATAGTTACGAAGAAACCGTCTCTAAAGTTTTGGATACCGTATGCTAATTTTTTTCTGCCAACTTTATCTGAAGAAACAACTTTACCCTTCAAATCTTTAGCAGTTTTACCTAAAGCTTCTATAGCTTTATCAATTTCTTCTGCATCTAAATTTGGTTTAAATACAGCCATTAATTCATAATTTTTCATTTATGTGTCTCCTATTCTTGTAAATTAATATTATACGAAAAGTTTTCAGATTACAACATGTATTCGGCAACAAAACTGTATTCACAAGGTCCGATTAAGAAAATATTTTTATTTGTATTTTCTCTATTTCCTTGCCATTCAACAAATACAGCCCCACCTGGCAAATTGACCTTAACCTTTTGTTCTGTTAAGTTATTTAAAACACAAGCCGTAACGGTAGCACACGCACCCGTTCCGCAAGCCAATGTAATACCGCAGCCTCTTTCAAATACACAAAGATCAACCTCACTCCTTGATTTTATTCTGACAAACTCCGTATTTGTCTTTTCAGGGAAATACTCGTGTTTTTCTATATAAGGTCCGTATTTTTCAGCCATTTCTATAGGTTCGTTTTCCACAAAAATTACACAGTGCGGATTACCCATAGAAACCGGTGTAATATCAAAAATTTTATCAAGAATGTTGATTCTTCTTTCACCCTTGAAAGGTATTTTTTTATCTTCTAAAATCGGAATCCCCATATCTACTCTGACATTTCCGTCATCCAGAATTTCAGGTCTTATAATCCCAGCCTCGGTTAAAACAGAAAAAGATTTTTTATCAACGAGTTTGTTATCCCAAACGTATTTAGAGAAACATCTCATACCGTTTCCGCACATTTGCGCCGTTGAACCGTCAGAATTGTAAAAATACCAAGAAATATCCGCTTGAGATGTTTCTTTAGGAATAATCATTCCGTCAGCACCAACACCGAAATGTCTGTCGCAAACTTTTTTTGCAAATTCACTCATTTCAAGACCGCATTTTTTAAATTCTTCATAATCCAGAACAACAAAGTCGTTCCCGCAGCCTTGCATTTTTGTTAATTTAATCATATTTTTCATAAGCAAATTCTAGCACAAAATTAAGGATAATAATAAACCGAAATATTTTGTTTTTAAATTTTGTAAAACTTTTTTAATATTTAGTCAATAAAAATTTTCACACAACTTATTAAAGTTACAGGTAAAATTATGTCAGTTAATAGTGTAAAACCAATAGCATCATCTTTTTTACGTAGAATTACCCCTCCAAATCTAAATGGACTGAAGTATATCCCTGCACCTGCCAAAAAAGATTTCTTTTGCAAACAGATTTGGGATGATAGTATTCCAATACTACGAAAACAATATCCCAAAAACAAAACTTACGTAACTTATCACGGCATTTTAAATACATTTAATCATATGCTCACCGGTCTGGCACCAAAAGAAGTGATAAATTTTGACAAAATTATTGTTGACGGTTTAAGCGTTCGCGAAATTATGTATAATACAGATATTGAATTTAAACTTTTAAAACCGCTTGAAAAACCTGTGGTTTTATACAGATGCATACCAAGACGCACCATGACAAATGCTAATGAAAGCAGACTATTTGATAAATTTGCAAATATAAAACCAGGTGAAAGACTCATTACAAGAGAATACGCTTATTACACAACTGATATAAATTATGCTAAAGAATATTTGTCTAAAAAAGATGGCGGCATATTAATAGAAGAAACATTTCCCGCAGGGTCACAAATATCAGGGCTTTATGAGTGCACCATTCCAAGAAGTTCTACACACTTATGCACAGATAATGTTTTGGAAGGAAATATCCACTACTTAAAGATGGATTATGAAATACCTGAAAAAATTTTTAGCTAGTTATAGCATTTTACCAGCTTTTATAACAGATTTTTTAAGTTGAAGGGTTTTACCTTCATTACGCCAAGTCTGCCACATCTCTGCCATAACAACTTGTGTATGCTCTGATAACATTTTTATCGCCTGCTTTATACCGCTAAGCAATTCACCTTCCTCAACCATTACAAGTTTGCGATATTCACCTGAGCCAAATATATCAAACAACTGTGTAAATCTGTCCGGATATTTATCACGTCTTATAACAATACCGACAAAAGGCATATTTTTGAACATTCTTTCCAAAATTCCGTGGCTTTCAAACAATTTTTTTATACCTTCCTTTGACAATTCATAGTCAATAGGCTTTTTCAAACCTGTTTCTTTTTGCATATAATATTCCAAATACGTCATAGGATTGAGCATTCTCAAATCGTTATCACCGTCACCGGCCGCTATTACAAAATTATTTTTACGCAAAGATTTATAAACCTCACGTGTCGTATCGAATTTTTTATCGGCAACATCAATTCTTTCAAACCAACTTAAAGGTGCTGGGTAATAATTTAATTTTCCGCCGATAAAATCAGGCAAAAGTTTTACATACTTTCTTTGTCCCTCTTCAGTAATCAATCTTTTTGAAACTGGGATGTTCACACCATGGTTTATTGCAATTTGAATGGTATCTGTAAATTCATCCAAATTTCTGCCTGTTGTAACAGTATATTGAAAATTTCCTCTGCACCTTCTTACAAATTTTCTAAACGCTTTGAAATAGTCATCAAGAGCCAACGTCCCATCTTCAGCCCGTTTTTGAAATGTATCAATATTCATCGGGATAAAAGTATGATCAAAATCAGTATACATGCATACTTTACCGCTTTGAAAATACGGCTTATATTTGTTGTTATTAAGATTTGACGAGGCAGAAACTTTCAACTTTTAAAAACCTTTTTTGTTTTAAAAGCTCTGAAAAAATTTTTTTGCTACAAAATATTTATTTTATACTTTCAAAATTCAATAGTTTGAATTCGTGTTTTTTCTTTTCACCTTCAGCATCAGGCAACTCATAGCAATTGATACATCTTGCTTCATAGGTTTCATCCCCGCCTATCATAATCAATGGTGAATTTTTGTCTGCAGGTTTTCCGTCAATCAATCTTTGGGTACGTGTTGCATTTTCACAGCCGCACTTCATACATACGGCATAAAGCTTGTCAACTTTTGTTGCAATACACATCAATTCAGGCATACTTCCAAAAGGTTCACCTTTAAAATCAAGCTCCAAACCTGTTCCGATAACTTTTTTACCTTCGTTCATCAATTTTGTGATTACTTTTACAATATTCGAATCAAAAAATTGCAGTTCATCTATTGCAATAACTTCATCTTCAGGCTTTACAACACTCATAATCTGAATTGAGTGTTTAACCTTGATTGCATCAAGCCACAAACCGTTTCTTGATTCAATATAATCGCCCTGCGCTCTTGTATCGACATCAGGTGAAATAACCTTCACTTTACGTTTTGCAATAATCGAACGTCTGATTCTTCTTAAAAGCTCTTCTGTTTTGCCGCAACTCATCGGCCCTGTTATTAATTCAAACGAATAACCGTATGTCATATTATCCCCTATATCTCCCTAATAATTATTATATTATTCTAAATTTTTTTTGAAAAGCTAATGTAAAATTTTGTCACGAAGTTTTTTCAAACCTGCACCAT
>CAMVQX010000121.1 GCA_947169755.1 uncultured bacterium | reverse complement strand
TGAATGGGTTTTCCATAAGTTTGAAGAAAGTCATATCATCTTTTTCAACAAACTTCCAGCCTTCACCGGCTTGTTTTATGTAATAGTTATAAAAATCAATTGCATTTTCTTTTTCGAGTGCAAGGTTATTGGTTTGCATAGGAACAAATCTGCATGCCAAAAGCATCTGATATGCTTCTTGTTCGTGTTTTAAGTTCCTTTTTACCCAGTAAATCATATCACCTTTTTTAACGGTAATATATGGAGCTTTTTCTGCAGTCGTTTTTGAATACGGAACTGTAACTCCGTCATATTCAAATTCAAGCTCTGCTTTCAGTGATTGGTCATAATCAATACCCATTGTTACCACGTTCAATGGCGGGCGTTCCGTAAGCATTAAACTGCTGATGTTCTCATCAACTTCAACGTCCATAACTTCTTGGAGCTTAGGTAATTCTTCATAGATAAATTTTCCGCCTTCAGCATCTTTCAATTCTGTAAATGATGATTTTAATATATTTTGCGGCAGCGCGTTCATTGCAATATTGGTTGGAAATATAACATTTTTGTATCTTCCCCATTTTAAATGGCGTGAAAAATATCGAACTTCTTCAAGAGGGTAACAATCGTCTTTGTCAGGACGTTTCCATTCTAATGCCAAAAGGATTGTACCTTGTGCGCCTGATGTTACGTTTAAAACCAATTTCCATTCTTCATCAGTAAACTTTAATCTCTCTTTTGTTTTTTCGTCCAAAACTTCATCTGCTTTTGAAAGAAGTGCAAACAGAGGACCGAATTTTGTAATCGGAATATCATACCACCCGGCTTTTTTATCTTGTCTTGAGACAGTTAAAAGTTGTTGAAATATTGCAACTTCAACCTTTTGAGAATTGTTAATTTCAAATGATTTATCATTTTTTTGCGCTTCAATCAAAGCTCTCAAGATAGGTTCAATCTGTCTTACAACTTTGCCGGTTTCTCTTGAGCGGACAAGAATTGAGAAAAAGTTAGCTTTTCTTTTTGAATTGAAGTGGAAAATAAAGCTTCCTTGGGGTTCTTCTGTTAAAGCTGTATTTTCGTCCGGAAAATCAAATTCCATACCGTATTTTGTTTCGAGCCAATCTTCATAAGCGTGTTCGTCAATAGCTTTTAGGGCAACTGCAACTGCGTGCTTGCACCATTCATCTTTTAGAGGGCAATTACAGCGTGCTTCCACTTTATTTTTCTTGAAAATTAAATCAGTATTATAATGATCCTGAAAATTACCTTTAACCTTACCCATGTAGAAGTTTTTTTCAGGATAAGTATCAAACACCATGTCTTTCATATGGTATTCGTAACCTCTGCGCCAGTTACCCGCGCCGGCATGTTCTTTTATAAACTTGTAATTAAATTCCTGCTGGTTTGAACTCATTAATGAGTATCTCTTTCTTTTAGGGCGTAATCTCCGATAAATAGATTTTAATCTATAAACCCAACGGAAAAATTGTACTATAGTTTTCAAAAAATATCAAGTAGTTTTTGAAATTGTTTATATAATTTGGTATGCAATATTATTTGTATTAATAGTGTCATTATTTAAAAAGCTGTAATATTTTCCACCTTAAAAGAATAAGCATCATAATCAAGTACTATAGCCTTAAATTTCCAATTATGATTTGGCCGAAAATTGTTTATATTACTAAGAGTACTGCCAATTAGTGTTCCGTTAGAATCATATAAATTAATTTCGACTTGTACATATGAATATGTATATGGACTATTATTTTTTATAATTCCACACACACCTCTAACTCCGTAATCTAAATTACATTTATAGCTTTCAAGTAGTTGTAGACCGTTAGATTCCGTTTGTACCTTTGAAGTGGTTTTATTTGTCGGAAAATATTTATTGTAAATATCTAAACCATAATCATTTAAAAAATGTACAGTTATATACATAGCAAGTAATAATAGAAAAAATATTGAGCTGTTATCAAATTTCTTATCCGTAAAATTTTCTATAATAGTAAATATTGTGAATATTCCAATTCCAATAATTATTCCAACAATTAAACAGAATATAAGATAGTTCATAACCACTCTTTCAACCCAACAGTTACAGGTTTGTTGTTTTTATTAATATAAAAGTATTTTGGATAATCATATATGTGTGCTCCAACTTGATATTGCGGAGGAAATTGCCCATCTTTTCGTCTGTAATATTTTATATTTTTATAAATTTCACTAACAGTCATTTCTCTTTGAGTAATTGACAATATTTCTCTTATTTCTTCATGTAAAAACATAATTATCTCTCCTGATGTATTTATACATTAACTGTGTCTATTATAATTCTTATAATGTATAAATGCAACAAAAAGATGATAAGAGTTTATATTTTGCAAAAATTTTAGGTGAAATTATTAAAGAATACCGTTGCAAAAAGTGTTCTATCAATAGACTTGCACATGAATATGATTTGGATGTGGGTAACACAAGCAGGATAGAAAATGGGTTGATTGATGCAAAACTTGTTACTATCTGGAAGATAGCTGAAGCATTAAAAATTAAACCCTCAGAAATAATAAATAACCTTGAAGATAGATTAGGTGAAAATTTTCACTTTTTTGATGAATAGTAAACGGTTATATCAATAAAAGTTTAGCGTGGAAGTAGTATGCAAACAGAATGCCGAACAAAGCACCCATAATAACTTCAAATGGAGTATGCCCCAAAAGTTCTTTTAATTTTCCGCCGATTGCTTGTACATCATTATTATAAAAATCTTCCATCATTCTGTTTAAGCAGGCTGCAGTCTTTCCTGCGGCACGTCTTACACCGGCTGCATCATACATTGTAATTAGGGCAAAACCAAACGCAAGTGCAAATGGGATTGAACTAAATCCTTCTATAATCCCAACAGAGGTAGACAGTCCCATTACTCCTGCAGAGTGAGAACTTGGCATTCCGCCTGTAGTTGTGAATATTTTAAAATTTATGTGTCTTGCTTTTACTGTAAAGATAATAAATTTAATAACTTGTGCAAAAAACGCTGCTAATATCCCCGCTGCTAATGCTTCGTAACCTGTGTTTGATATATTCATTTAAGCCTCTCTTTTTATAAATAATATCATATATGTCTTGTGCGTGCAAAATGTTAAGCATTTCTGATTTTATTCAAAATTTGTTCAAATATTTCTGATTTCAAATTGTTTTTATTCAAAATTTCAAAGCATTTATCAATCATTTTCGCTAAGTCTTTTCTTGCTTTTTCGAGCCCGTACAAATTTACATAGGTCAATTTATTTTCTTCTTTATCTTTGCCGAGAGTTTTGCCCATTTCTTCAAAGGTTGAAGTTACATCAAGTATATCATCCGCTATTTGAAAAGCTACCCCCATACATTGTCCAAATTCTGTAATATCTTCAAGTTGTTTTTCTGTTGCATCGGCTATGATTGCACCGCATCTGAGTGCCAGTTTGAATAGGTCTGCTGTTTTGTGAGTGTGTATGTAATCCAAAATCTCAGGTAATTGTTCATCTTCCGGAGTAATTTCAAAATTTTCGCTCTCAATATCAACAACTTGTCCTGCAATAACTCCGTATGCACCTGCTGCATGAAAATATTCTTTCATAATCTTTATTAATTTTTCAGAACCCAGATTTTTTGAATTATTTAAAATAGTTTGAGGTGCAAATGTTAAAAGTGCATCTCCTGCTAAAACGGCATTTGCTTCTCCGAAAACCATATGGTTTGTTAATTGGCCTCTGCGGTAATTGTCGTTATCCATACAAGGCAAATCATCATGAATAAGAGTTTGCGCATGAAGCATCTCTATTGCACAAGCTGTCGGAATAGCATCTTCAATATTTCCGCCAAACATTCTGCAGCTTTCAAGGCACATAATAGGACGTAAACGCTTGCCCGGTAAAGTTACGGTGTATTTCATAGCCTTAAATATCTTTTGAGGATAATTAATTGGCATATATTCATCTATCTTTTTGTTTATTAAATCAATATATTTTTGCATAATGTACATTAAATTTCTTCAAGAGCGTTTTCTATTTCATCAATAATTAATTTTGCTGCTGCAATTCTGTCTTCTGCGGCTGTAATCGGTCGGCCGATAACCATAAAGTCGGCACCGGATAAAATCGCATCTCGCGGAGTATCTACTCTTACTTGATCGTTTACAGAAGCCCAAGTCGGTCTTGTCGCCGGACAAAGTATTATAAAATCTTTTCCTATTTCTTTTCTTATGCGTTTTGCTTCTTCTGCACTTGCAACAACACCGTCAAGTCCGGTATCTTTTGCTACGCGTGCAAGTTGAAGAACAAAATCCTCAATGTTTTTATCCACGCAAAGTTCAGTTGTTAAAGTTTTTTGTCCGAAACTTGATAAAAGTGTAACTCCTAAAATAGTAGGGTTTTTAAATCCGTATGATTTTGCAGCGGCACGTGATGCTTTTACAACTGCTGAAGTCATTTTTGAACCGCCTTGTATATGGACATTGAAAAAGTCTACTCCATTTTTAACGAGATCTATTGCGGCTTTTTGTACGGTGTGCGGGATATCGTGAAATTTCCCGTCATAATAGCATTTGGTGCCGTGTTCTTTTAATAGCCTGAAAGCCTCGTAACCATAGTTTACAATTAAAGGCAGTCCTATTTTGAAATATCCCACATAATCTTTGAGCTCTTTTACAAGTTCTTCCGCTTCTTTTAAATCGTCAACATCAAGTGC
>CAMVQX010000120.1 GCA_947169755.1 uncultured bacterium | reverse complement strand
TCAGCAATTTACCCTATTACTCCTTCATCTACAATGGGTGAATGGATTGACGAATGGGCTTCTCAACACAAACAAAATATTTGGGGTGAAGAAGTTCGTGTAGCAGAAATGCAATCAGAAGCAGGTGCTGCAGGTGCAGTTCACGGTGCTTTAGCTGCAGGTTCTTTAACATCAACATATACAGCTTCTCAAGGTTTGTTGTTGATGATACCTGTTATGCATAAAATCGCAGGTGAAATGTTACCTTGTGTATTCCACGTTGCTGCTCGTGCATTGGCTGCTCAATCATTAGCAATTTTCGGTGACCATACAGACGTTATGGGCTGCCGTAATACAGGTTATGCAATGTTGGCCGCTAACTCTGTTCAAGAAGAAATGGATTTGGCTCTTGTAGCACACCTTGCAACCTATAAAGCAAAAGTTCCGTTCTTGCAATTCTTTGACGGATTTAGAACTTCTCACGAAGTACACAAAATTGAAGAAATTTCTTATGAAGATATCAAATCTTTAGTAGAACCAAAATATATAGAAGAATTCCGAGCTCGTGCATTAAGGCCGGAAGCTCCTGTATGTAAAGTCGGTGCACAAAACACAGACGTATACTTCCAAGGTCGTGAAACAGTTAACAAATATTATGACGCTGTTCCTGATATCGTTCAAGAATATATGGATAAAGTAGCGAAAGTTACAGGTCGTCAATACCATCCGTTTGATTATGTCGGTGCTCCTGATGCAACTGATGTAATTGTTGCTATCGGTTCAGGTTGTGAAACTATTGAAGAAACAATTGAATACTTGAATGCAAAACGCGGTACTAAATACGGTTTGGTAAAAGTAAGATTGTACAGACCATTTGATGTTAAACGCTTCAATGCTGCACTTCCAAAATCTGTTAAACGTATTACTGTTCTTGACAGAACAAAAGAACCTGGTTCAATAGGTGAACCTTTGTACTTGGATGTTGTTGCAGCATTAGAAAATAAAGACATCAGAGTAATCGGCGGAAGATACGGTTTATCTTCTAAAGAATTTACTCCTTCAATGGTATATGCTGTTTATAAACATGCTGAAAAGAATGGCTTCCACGGATTTACTGTTGGTATCGAAGATGATGTTACTCACAAATCATTAAAGGTTGAGGAACATATCGTTACCGAACCTGAAGGAACTACAAACTGTATGTTCTGGGGCTTGGGATCTGACGGTACTGTCGGTGCTAACAAAAACTCAATTAAAATTATCGGTCAATATACAAACAAAGATGCTCAAGCATACTTTGCTTATGACTCTAAAAAATCATTCGGTGTAACTGTTTCTCACTTGCGTTTCGGTGACAAACCAATCAAATCTACTTATTTGATTACAGCACCTGATTTTGTATCTTGTTCCGCACACGCTTATGTAGGCAGATATGATTTGTTAAAAGGTATTAAAGAAGGGGGTACATTCCTTCTTAACAGCCCTTATACAAAAGATGAAGCGTTTGCTCATTTAACAAAAGATATGCAGCAAACAATTATCGATAAGAAAATCAAATTCTACAATGTAGATGCTGAGAAACTTATCAAAGAACAACCGGGACTTAGAGGTAAAGGTGCAAACACAGTTATGATGGTTGCATACTTTAAAGTTTCCGGAATTATTCCGTTTGAACAAGCTCTTGAAGGCATGAGAGAAATGACTAAGAAAACCTTCAAGAAAAAAGGTGATGATGTTGTTAATATGAACCTTGCATTGATTGATGCAGCAGTAAACGCAACTGAAGAAGTACCTGTTCCGAGTTCATTAAACGGTGTATGCCACGCAGAAGATGTAAAACTTATTCCGGATGATGCTTCTGATTTTGCTAAGAAAATCATCGAACCTTCAATGAGACAAAAAGGTGATGATATTCCTGTATCAGCTATGAGTGTTGATGGTGTAATTCCTACAGGTACAGCTTGTCTTGAAAAACGTGGTATCGCACCTCGTGTTCCTCATTGGAATCCTGAATTTTGTATTCAATGCGGTATCTGTGCTTCAGCTTGTCCGCACGCAGCAATTAGAACTAAATTGATTGAAAAAGAAAACTTAACTAAAGCTCCTTCTTCATTCAATACTGTTGAAGCTAAACCAAATGCAAATGGTGAGCACTTCAAAGTTCAAGTATATTGCAAAGATTGTACAGGCTGCGGTGTTTGTATTGACCAATGTCCAATGACAAAAGTTGAAGGCAAACAAGTTCTTACTTGGTCAACAATCGAAAAAGAAGAAGAACTTTGCGAATCAGTTAACGAAAAATTCTTTGATGAATTACCTGATAACGTAATGGGTAAAAACACAACCAAAACAATCAAAGGTGCAATGCTTAGAACTCCGTTGTTTGAGTTCTCTGGCGCTTGTGCAGGTTGCGGTGAAACTCCATATGTTAAATTGGTTTCTCAATTGTTTGGTGAAAATGCAATTGTAGCAAATGCGACAGGCTGCTCTTCAATTTACTCCGGTACTTTCCCGACAATTCCTTATACTAAAAATAAGGAAGGAAGAGGACCAGCTTGGGCTAATTCATTGTTTGAAGATAACGCAGAATTCGGTTTCGGTATGAGATTAGCAGTTGATCAAAACAGAGCAACTTTAAAATCTTATGTTGAAAAAGTATTAGCTGATGAAAAAGCACCTGCTGATTTGAAAGAAGCTCTTGAAGGTGCTATGGCTCACTTTGATAATTCAAAAACTGATGAAGCAGTAAAAGCTCAAGAAAATGCAAAAGCAGTTATTGCAAAATATGCAGATTGTGGTTGTCCAAATCTTGCAAAAGTTCATGAACTTCAAGACTACTTCACAGATAAATCTATCTGGATTATCGGTGGTGACGGATGGGCTAATGATATCGGATACGGCGGTATTGATCACGTTTTGGCTCAGAATAAAAACGTTAATATCTTGGTTCTTGATACTGAGGTATATTCAAATACAGGTGGTCAGGCTTCTAAATCAACACCTACTGGTGCTGTTGCGAAATTCGCTACAGGTGGTAAGAAAACATATAAAAAGAATATGGGCTTGATGTCTATGTCTTATGGTTATGTTTATGTAGCATCAGTTGCTTTGGGTGCTGACAGAGCTCAAACTCTTAAAGCATTCCAGGAAGCTGAAGCTTATAACGGACCATCCATTATATTTGCTTATGCTCCATGTATTGCTCACGGTATTGATATGTCAAAAACTCAGACTGAACAAAAACGTGCTGTCGAAGCCGGTTACTACCCGCTTTACAGATACAATCCTGCAAATGAACAACCGTTCACTTGGGATGCTAAAGATCCTAAAGATAGCTATCAAGACTTTATCAGATCAGAAGGTCGTTACAAATCATTGTTAAAGACTAATCCTGAAGCTGCTGAAGGCTTGTATGCTAAAGCTGAACAAGATGCCGCAAAACGTATGGCAATGTTCAAGGCTGTAGGTGAATTAGTTAAATAATAAAAAGGAGGTCGCAAGACCTCCTTTTTTAATGTAATAAAAAAGACGGTTTTCAAAACCGTCTTTTTTATATTTCTATTATTTTTTAAACTTCTTCGCTGTGTAATTCTTCAACAGCTTCAACAACTTCTTCCGGTAAATCCCCTAGAGGTTCTTGAACAAGTTCTAAATTTTCTTTGTTTCTGGCATCTTGCATAAGAAAGTCATTTTGCATAGCAAGTTCTCTTACACGAGCTTGAGCAACTGCAGATTGTCTGTTTCTTAAATCCGTATAGTTTTTAGCGTATTCTCTGTTTTCACGGCTTGCACTGCCGAGTGAGTGGAATAAACCGCCGAATAACAATACTGTAGGTGCCCAATCTAGTGCTGTTGCACCGATTTCTTTCAAAGCAGAAGGTGTTTTGTCAGCTAATTTCAACAAACCTCTTTTAGCACTTTGAACTGTGCCATTGTTATTTAAGAATTTGTCAACACTTGACGCAACTTTGCCCAAGAATTTCGGAGCTTCTACTCTGCCAAGTCTTGCTGCAGCTTTGTTAACACCAATTATTGCTGCGATTCCTGCTGCGAGCATTGCGCCCATAGTAAGGAATGGGTGATTTCTGTTGAAATCGCTAACGTCAGTGGATTTTTCAGATAGCTTTTTATGAGCAAAACCCAAAGCATCAACTGCACCTAAAGCGGCTGTCCAAATAGCAGCTGTTTTAAGACCTCTTGATGCGCGAGCAGCTAAACCTGTTACTTCTTTTGAAAATATTTTTGAATTATGACCTCCGCCTAATACAGCAACTGCTAAGCCTGCAGCTAACGGAGCTGAATAAAATAATGCATTTGTAACTTTTCTGTTTTTCTTACGATCAATTTTTGATTCAGTTTGAATTTTTGCTATTTCGCGAATTGATGAATCATCCATTGAAATTAATGCATCAACATTATCACGACGACCTTGAAAACTAGGACTAATTGCTGATATTTGCATATTCACACACCTTTCACTAAAATTATTGTACTATTATAAAAACGGAAAGTAAATTTTTTTGCTAGTTTTTAAAATTTTTGTTAAGAATATTTACAAAAAAAAATATTTCTAATAATATTGTGGAATGAAAAAGTTTTACATTCACTCCATGGGCTGTAAATCTAATCAGTTTGAAGGCTCTGTGATAAAAGAAAATTTGATAAAAAACGGTATGCAGGAGGTAAAAAATATTGAAGATGCCGATATTTATATACTTAATTCCTGCTCAGTTACGCATAAAAGTGA
>CAMVQX010000119.1 GCA_947169755.1 uncultured bacterium | reverse complement strand
CGGCATTTATCGTGGTTGCCAAGGCAGGTATATGAGTATATGATTGATTCCAAAGGCCCGTAACCCAAGAAATCTCCGCCTCCGGCGAGTTGATCGTAAATCACGCGTGCTTGCTCTAAACCTTTATCAGGGCTGTTTTCTCCGTCATAATCAAATAATTTCCCGAAAATTTGGTTTATGTTTGAGGAAAGGTGATTATAGTTTGCAACGGTAGTAAAGCCTGTTTCGTTAATTAATTTTCTGTTTATTTCTGTTGTATTTGAATATCTGGAACTGAAATCGCCGCCTCTGCCTTTGTTATAGATATCGCCTTCATCTGTTACTTCTGCCGCAAAGTATGCATTAGGATGGTATTCTCTGACTCCGTTTGCGAATTTTGACCAAAATTCTATTACTTTGTTCCAAGTATATTCAAAGTTTGTTTTTCCGTTCCTTATTGAATCTATATCGGCTATATCTTTTGTAGCATCAATTCTCCAATCCAAACCGGCTTGGCTGCGACCGATAATCATATCAGCTAGAGCAAAACTCTTATAACTTGTACCTTCAATTGATTTAGAAAGAGCTTTTGCCAAATCTTCTTTGTCTTGGCTATTGATTTTTCCAAGGTTGTGTTTAATTTTTGAAATTAAAGAGAGTGCTTCATCTTCCGGACTGTCAGCGATTATACCCATGGATATGAGTGATGAAGATTTTGTTTTTGCATAATCGTAAGAAATTTCACCGGATTCTTCATTATATTTTGGTTTAAATTCCGGATTTACCCCTTTTATTATTGCAAATCTTGCTATTTCAGCGGTCAAAAGAGGAATTACATAGCTGCCGAATTCTGTTGTATTCCCGTTTTGGTCTGTGAGTCTGTTTTCTTCCGGAAGTTTTTCGTTTACATTTTTCAAAATTTCTGATGCGAGATTGAAAATTTCTTTTTCATATAATCTGTCTGTTTTTTGATATGCTTTTGAGTATTCGGGTTTTACGTGATCATTCCCGTTTTTGTACATGTCATATCTTGAAACACCGATTTGTTCAGGGGTTATAGCTCTTTTTGACATGTAAGGAGATGCTAAAACAGATACAATGTCATCCCCAACTTCAATTGAGTCAAGCGGAGTATTCATCAAACCTTGTAATATAGCTTTTTTATAATTATCTTCAGTATCTGTACCTAATAAATTGTATCTGCCGCGCAGGACGTTTTTCACGATTTTTTCATTTGTATCTAAATCTTCAGGTAAAAATCCGGCTTCAATAAGAGTGTTAATTGTCTGATTAATTTCTGAAGCATTTTGGTTGTCTATATCTCTTAAATTTTGAGCAATATAAAGTTGTAAGATGTTATTAGTCTTTTTGGTCCAATATTTAGCTGATGAAACGGCATAATCCTGAGTAGCCATGTTACCTTCCAACAAGTACCTTTTCATTTCAGCTCTTTTTTCAGGATCTTTTATATTTTTTAGGATTTGTGTTTCGTAATGTGATGGTACAAAGTTTAATTTTGCAATATCAGGGTTTGCATCCCAAGTTTCAAATCCGCTTTCAGATTTGCCGCCAAGTGAGAAAAATTCAAACTTGGAAACTGCTCTTGTTCCTTCGCCGCTGTATAAATTAATTTTTTTAGATGAATTTTTATTGTGTCTATTTAAAAGGTCTGCGTTATGTTTATATGTTTCGGGATCGATTCTGAAGCTGTACGGAACTACCGTATCATTATGACCGTTGATATCAAGATTATTTTCAAGTAATTTGTCATAAGCTCTAATTAATTCGCTATCTGTAAGATTTTCGGCATTGACTAGTCTGTTATCGTAGATTTGAATGTATGTAGGTTTGCTCGGTTCATAACTTTTATTTGCTGAAATCTTAATTGTTCCGTCTGGTTTTTGTTCAAAACGGTATTTTGAATTGATAACTCTGTGAGTTACGTGGCTCATGTCCTTGCCGAATACCCCCATATTTAAAGGGCTGTCTTCCAAGCCTGATATTCTAAACCAATTGTAATAAGGGGATTTTTTCCCCCATTGAAGAACGTGACGAAGGTGGACACCTTCCAGACCTTCATTGACATAAGCGCCATCTGATACGAGGTTTATGCCCTTTGCAAAAAGTTTACGTTGTAAGGATGCGTAATTGTTTATGTTTCCGAGACTGTGTGCCATTTGATAACAGTTCTTGTTCCAATAACCGTGTGAAGTCAAACTGTCATCTGCGAAAATAGGAGTTGTGATTATTCTTGTAAAATTGTCTAACTTACCGTCATCAAGGTCTTTTTCAATACCTGCAAGAGAACCACCGATTTTATTTCCCAAGTTTTTGTTTGTTTTGCGGGCTTTTTCTATGTCGGGATTTTGGACTATTTGGTTGTCTTTATCATAGATCCATAAAACATTGTTGCAATCAGGTACAATAAGTTTCATAGCACCGCCTTTTGAAACGGATGCAACTTTGTCAGATACAACATTGTAAATTTGATGGTAGTTATTTTCACCGATATCGTTAATAATATTTCCGGGATCTATTTTGTATTCGGGGATACCGTCAGGATTATCCTTAGGACGTAAAACATAGTGATAAGCAAAATCCTGTCCGGCAGCAATACCGAAGCTTGCTGTCATATCTATTTTGGTACTTTTCCCGCTCTCTAATTTTATACTGTCTTGAAGGGTGTCTAAATTTCTTAAAGGCAGATAATTCCCGTTTTCATCCTGATCTCCTGTTATAAAGTAGTTCCCGTTTTCATCTTTATCAACGAGAAAAACTTCGAGGTAGCAGTCTTTCTTTTCATTATTGAAAACGTAGTTAAATTCAAACTCTTTGTCGCCATAATCGGATTTGACGGTTTTATAACCCTCAAAATTAATTTTGTTGGATTTTGGCAGATTTAAATTTAGTCCTACTTTCACGTGAATTATCCCTTCTTCATTTATAACTCAACTGAAGATTTTTTTTTGTCATGTTGAATAATATTATTAAGAAATTTTTACATAAAATTAACCTAAAATTTTGTTTTTGTTATAATCACCTTGACCCCATAAGGAGATTAAAATGCTAATGACTGAGATGAAATGTGATATTAAAGATATTAATTTGGCTGAACAAGGTAAAAATCAAATAGAATGGGCATTCAAAGATATGCCGGTTTTAAAGCAGATTCAAAAAAGGTTTATTGAAGAGAAACCGTTCAAAGGTCTGAGGTTGTCTGCTTGTGTTCATGTTACAAAGGAGACAGCTGCTTTGTGTGTTGTTATGAAATCCGGCGGGGCAGATGCTGTTTTGGTTGCATCAAATCCTCTTTCAACTCAAGACGATGTGGCCGCTGCTTTGGTCAAGTATTATGGTATTCCTACATACGCTGTTGCGGGTGAAACTGTTGAACAATATAAATCTCATATTAAAATAGCTTTGGACCATAATCCTGATATTATAATTGATGACGGATGTGATATTGTATCAATGATTCATGCCGAAAGACCTGAATTGGCAGCGAAAGTTATAGGTTCGACAGAAGAAACTACAACCGGTATAATAAGACTTCAAGCTTTAGAAGCTCAAGGTGAATTGAAGTTTCCGGCAGTCGGTGTAAATACAAGTCTTACAAAACATTTGTATGATAACCGTTACGGTACAGGACAAAGTTCTTTTGACGGTGTTATGAGAGCAGCAAATATATTGATAGCCGGTAAAACGGTTGTGGTATCCGGATATGGCTGGTGTGGCAAAGGTGTAGCACTTCGTGCTAAAGCTCTTGGAGCTAATGTTATTGTTTGCGAAGTTGATCCGTTGAAAGCTCTTGAAGCTGCTATGGAAGGTTATAGGGTTATGCCGATTTCAAAAGCTGCTTTGGAGGGTGATATATTTTTAACAGTTACC
Organism: uncultured bacterium; assembly: GCA_947169755.1. GTDB lineage: Bacteria > Cyanobacteriota > Vampirovibrionia > Gastranaerophilales > Gastranaerophilaceae > Stercorousia. The sequence continues at coordinate 881 of CAMVQX010000119.1, read as the reverse complement.
GGTGATAAGCATGTCGTTGATGTTCAACATCTTTTAGCAATGAAAGACGGTGCATTTGTAGGTAACGTAGGACATTTTGATTGGGAAGTTAATGTCGCAGGTTTAAAAGAACACACTGTTGAGATTAAACAAATAAGACCGAACTTGGAAGAATATAAACTCGATAACGGCAAATCTATTTATGTATTTGCTCAAGGTAGACTCGTAAACTTGGTTGCTGCAGAAGGACATCCGGCAAGTGTTATGGATATGAGCTTTGCAAATCAAGCACTTGGAATTGAATTTTTAGTTAAAAATAACGGTAAATTGGAAAATAAATTATATACGCTTCCTCATGAAGTTGATGTAAAAATTGCAGAATTGAAACTTGAATCAATGGGTATTGAAATTGATACATTAACTCCTGAACAAGAAGAATATTTGAATAGCTGGAAATTTTAGGCTATCAAGTTATCCATTTTTTTGTTATGCATTATTGAGGATATTAATGCAGCGATAATAAATGCCAATCCGATACCGCCTGTTACAACTTCAGGCAAGTCTTTTACTGTTGACATAAGCATCAAAATTGCTAACGCTCCAATTGCCCAGTGAGCACCGTGTTCAAGATATAAAAACTGTTTTAAAGTTTTCTTTTCAACAAGCATGATTGTTAAAGAACGAACAAACATTGCACCTATTGCAAGACCTATTGAAATTATTATAATATCTTTGCTTATTGCAAAAGCGCCTAAAACTCCGTCTAAAGAGAACGATGCATCAATCAATTCAAGGTAAATAAAACTTATCAAACCGGTGCACCCTGCAGCTTGAACAGTGCATTTATCAAGACGAATTTGTTCTTGTTTTTCCAAATAATGAGTAAATCCATCTATTGCAAG
>CAMVQX010000118.1 GCA_947169755.1 uncultured bacterium | reverse complement strand
TTAGGCAGGCTTTCAGACAAATATCTAAAAACCAATCTGATAAACAAAGATGTTGAAAAAACGTTTATGAATAAACTTATACCGCCGACAAAACGATTAAGAGACTTGAGTCCGAGAGACAAAAAAATTGGAGCAGCTTTATATTGGATTAACCTTGCAATGTTGAGTACTTGTATGGGATTTGGAATTCCTTACTTGATTAACAAAATGATTAGGCACGACGTCGAAAAAGATGTACAAGCACAAAATAAAAATTCCGCATTGGCTAATTTGTCATATGCACCGCCAAAGATGGAAGATTTTATAAATAAATAGCAAAAAATTTCTTTTACAAGTTTTAAAAGTCCCATGCACGTTGCACAAATAAATTGCAAGCAAAATCCGTCATTCAAAAACGGGTTCTATAATACTACACGTGAACTCGATTCAAGTGTAATGCTTTCGCGTGCACTGATTGATACATTCGGCTGCACAATCCCCTGGCTTATTATGGCTAATAATGACGTGGAGAGAAAAGAAAAAACACGAAGATATTTACTCAATTATGTAATTATTTGGTTAACTCCTTTTGTAACATTGCCTCTGTCAAACCGTTTTGCAATGAAACATATCGGAAAACTCACACAAAAGTTCTGGTCTAATAATCATAAAGCCATGCATATTTCAAACGAATTTTTAAAAGACACAAATTCTATGATGTCTGAATTGACCAGAATGAGCAAAGATGTTAAGAAAAACCCAATCGAAAGCGTTTATTACAAACTAAATTCAAAAAGAAAATATAGTTCAAAACTGGATATTGATGAGCTTTTAAAATCTTGCAACGGCGATAAAGAAAAACTTAGACAAAAGTTGATACGTGCAAAAAATGCGGTATTTATTTCTGATTGTATTTTTACATTCGGAGCAGGTGCAACGGTGCTGTTTGCGAACAATGAAATTACAAAAAAGAAAACGGGCCAGTCGGGATTTAGCGCAGAAATGAGTATGGCTGATAAAGAAATTGTTGAAAAAAGATCTGCAAATTACGAAAAAAGCAAACAAAAAAGATATCTCGCAGCCATGGGACTCACAATTTTTACGGCTTTGGGAATGTCATTGGCTTCATTTGCTCCTTTATATTCAAAAAGTCCGGGTAAATTAATCCAAAAATTAAGAAATAATGCGCGATTGTTCGATTATAACAAAGGTATTTACATGTCGAGATTACCGTTTTTCCTTGGCAATACCGCATTTATAGGTGTAAATTTATTAGCTGCAAGAAACAAGACCGAACAAAAAGATTTGGTAATAAGGCAAAGTGTGGGAGATGCAGTGTTTTTCGGGGGAGATTTGCTATTGGCAAGTTTATTCACAAACCTGAGTGATAAAATATTCGATACTAAACTGGTAAAAAATGATGGTAACAGTTCAATTTGGCGGAAAATTTTCCCGAAAGTTAAACCCATCAAACAGGTTATTGAAGAAGTTGAAAAAGGTCAAATCTCAAAATCAAACAAACGTATAGCGGCAGGTATTTTCTGGACAAATATGCTCATTTTGATGGGTGCAATGGGATATTTGATACCAACATTTATAAACAAAATGATTAAACATGATGTTGATAAAGATGTGCAAACGCAAAACAGAGTAGAGATGAGCTTTAACAAACCTCCCAAAATGGAAGATTTTATCGGAGGCAAAATATGATAAGCAGTAATCAAAATACCATAACTTTCAAATCCGCCCCCATTGTAAATGCAACAATGTTTATTGAAGATAGAGTACTGCTTAACAAAGCTCTTCTTGATACTGCAACAAGTACTTCAATTATATTAAATGCAAATAACAGAAACGAGGCAGAAGAGAGACTTCGGCGTTCTTTTATCGGGTGGGCTACTGCATTTTTAACTCCGTTGGTGACATTGCCTTTAACAAACAAACTTGCAATGAAACATATTGCCAAGCTTACCAAAAGCTATTTCTCAAAAGATAATAATTTGGTAAAACTTTCAAATAAATATCTGACATCAGCTGAAGCAACCAAACAAGGGATAGAAGAACTTTCTAAAAAATATAATTTTTCAGAAATTATAAAAAACAACAATAACGATTATGAAAAAATTCGCAAAAAACTTATTAATGCCAAAATGTCCGTATTAGCTTTTGACTTTTTATTTACGACATCACTAATGGCAAGTGCTGGATTTATTAACAGATATATAACTCGCAAAAAAACGGGTAAAGACGGATTTTCTGCTGAATTTAATATGGCAAATAAAAATGTAGTTGAAAAAAGAGCGGAAAAATTCAAAAAAACCGAAAAATTAAGAAACAATATATTCATCGCCTCGCTTTTACTTCTGACAGCTTCACCATTACTTTTGAGAAGAGGGCTATTGAAAGATAGCGGAAAATTATCGGAATTTGTCAAAAAACACGCCTCAAAATTTGATTATAACGACGGCATTTTTATGAAAAGGCTTCCTTTCTTGTTGATGGCTATAGTCACTGATATTGGTTTGATATTGTCATCCAGAAATCAAACTGAAGTAAAAGATAATGCCGTTAGACTGTCGGCAACACAAGCTGCTTTTTTCGGCGGAGATATTATTATCGGAAGCACACTTGCAGCAATCTCTGACAAATTTTTCAAAACCGAACTTCTTGACAAAAATTGTAACAAGAATTGGATAAACAAATTAATACCGCCAATCAAACCTATTAGAGACTTGCAGGGCAAAAATAAATCAGTTGCCACAGGATTATTTTGGGTAAATATGCTTGCATTATTCGGAATAATCGGTATTGTAATTCCAAAAATGTTAAACAGAATGATTAAACATGATGTAGATAAAGATGTGCACGCGCAAAACAAAGTGGAGACGAACTTTAACAAACCTCCCAAAATGGAAGATTTTATAAATAAATAGCAAAAAATTTTCTTCACAAGTTTATAATGAAACATGCAATTTGCGCAAATAAACCAAAAGCAAAATCCGTCATTTAAAAACGGGTTTTACAACACTACGCGTGAACTTGATTCAAGTGTAGTACTTTCACGTGCTCTTGTCGACGGGTGCGGGGCTACTATTCCTTGGATAATAATGGCAAATAATAGCACTGAGCGAAAAGAAAAAGCCAGAAGGTTATTATTTGATTATGCAATTGCCTATATGTCCCCTTTCTTAACTCTGCCGTTTACAAACAGATTATTTACAAGACACCTTGTTAAGCTGACAAAAAGTTTATGGTCAAATAATCATAAAGCTATTCACATTTCAAATGCTTATTTAAAAGACACTGAATCCATGATGAAAGAGCTTTACAGAATGTCTAAAAAGACAACCCGCGGTCCTATTGAAGCCTTGTATAATAAATTAAATCCGTCTAAAAAATACGAGCAAAAAATAAATGTTAAAGAATTATTGGAAGCTTGTGGCGGGGATAAAGAGAAACTGAGACAGAAATTAATAAAAGCCAAAAATGCAGTATTTATTTCTGATTGTATTTTTACATTCGGAATACTTGGTTCTGTCCCATTTATCAATAACGAAATTACAAAAAAACAAAGCGGTCAATCCGGATTTAGCGCAGAAATGAGTATGGCAGATAAAGATATTGTTGAAAACAGAGCTCAAGATTATGAAAAAACTAAGCGCAAAAGATACCTCACATTTTTAGGAATTTTTGGTTCTATTACACTTGCAATGTCATTGATGGGATTTGCCTCTATTTACCCAAAAAGCCGAGCTTGCGGAAAATTTGTTAATATGTTCCGAGACAGGGCGAGGTATTTTGACTATACAAAAGGTATTTATATGTCAAGATTACCGTTCTTTTTGGGTTACCTGTCGGATATGATAGCCGTACTTTTGGCTTCCAGAAATAAAACAGAAAGAAAAGATCAGGCAATACGACAAGGTGTAGGTTCGGCGGTATTCTTCGGCGGAGATTTACTTTTGGGAAGCTTGTTTACGAACATCAGCGACAGAGTGTTCGGGACGAAATTACGCAGAGATACCGGTTCAAATAAATCCTTAATGGACAAAATATTTCCTAAAGTAAAACCTCTAAGGCAAGTAATGGAAGAAGTTGAACAGGGCAAAATTCCTAAAATAAACAAACAAGCTTCTGCCGGAATATTTTGGGCAAATATGCTGATATTGATGGTATCTTTGGGTTTTGCAATTCCGACTGTTATAAACAAAATGATTAAAAAAGATGTTGAAGAAGATGTCCATTCTCGCAGTCAAAACCTGGGATTAACAAATTCACCTTACAACAAACCGTTGAAAATAGAGGAATTTATAGAGGGAAAGATTCAATAATTGACTTTCAAACAATACAATGTTATCTTACAGACAAATGAATACTATAGATTTATGCGCAAAAGACAAAACTAAAATTGCCGTTAATTACTACAAAACAGAACATGATGAAGTTGTTATACTCGCACCCGGCTGGTGTATGACAAAGGATTCCGATGCATTCAATCAGATGGCTGAAATGTTTAATGAACATTTTGATGTAATGTCTTTTGATTTTAGAGGACACGGCAAATCAGGCGGATTATACACATTTACATCAAAAGAACTTATCGATATGGATTGTGTAGTCCGTTTTGCAAGAAAACAAAAATATCAAAAAATCTATTTGGTGGGGTTTTCTCTCGGAGCGGCAATCGCCGTAATTTATGCCTCAAAAAGCAGATTTATTGATAAAGTTATTGCAATATCAGTACCTGCCGATTTTGACAAAATTGAAAACCAAATGTGGAAAAAAGAAGCTTGGGGTGAAACATTTAAAAAGTTTGAGC
>CAMVQX010000117.1 GCA_947169755.1 uncultured bacterium | reverse complement strand
TTCTTTATATTCATCCAAACTCAACAAATCATCTTGTTCCGAAGCATCACCTGTTGCTTCAATTTTTAACAACCAGCCTTTATTAAAGCTGTCTTCGTTTAGAATTTCAGGTGTTTCGATAGCTTCAGTATTAACATCAACTACTTTGCCGCTTATTGGCATATAAATTTCAGATGCGGCTTTAACAGATTCCACAGTTCCGAAAGTATCACCTTTTTTGAATTCTTCACCAACTTCAGGCAACTCCAAATACACAATATCACCAAGTTGTTCCACAGCATAATCGGTCAAACCTACTGTCAGTGTTTTACTTCCGTCATCAAGTAAAAACTCATGAGATTTTGTGCATAAAATCTTTTCCATAATATATCTCCTTATACTTTAACTCTGTTTCTTTTGGTTACAAACGGACGTTTAACAACTTCCGCATCATGTAATTTTTCTCTTATCATAACTTGAACAGTAGTTCCTGCACAAATTTCTTTATCATTTTTAACATAAGCCATTGCAATATTTGCACCTAAAACCGGTGAAGGTGCGCCGCTTGTTACAACACCAACTTTTTCACCTTTAAAATATACTTCATATTCATGGCGTGCAATCGATTTATCAAGCATTTTTAAACCGATAAGTTTTTTGCTTACCCCGTTTGCAACCTGTCCCATAATGACATCTTTACCGTTATAATTTTCTTTTTTGTCTTTAGGAACAGACCAGGAAAGTCCTGCTTCGATTGGGGTTGTATTTTCATCTAAATCGTTACCGTATAAATGAAGCCCTGCCTCTAATCTTAAAGTATCACGAGCGCCCAGGCCGATTGGCTTTATGCCGAATTCTTTTCCGTCTTCAAGGATTTTATCCCAAAGGTATTCAGCATATTTATTTTCAAATAAAATTTCATAGCCATCTTCACCGGTATACCCTGTACGTGAAGCAAAAAGTTTTATGCCGGAAATGACTGCCGGTTTGATTGTAAAGGATTCTTGTTGAGTGTCGAGTCCCATTTTACGCATCAGACTGTCAGCTTTAGGACCTTGAATTGCCAATAATGAGTAATTATGGGATTGGTTGTCAATTTTTATATCAAAACCTTTACTGTTTACGGACAACCAGTTTACATCTTCATCAACTCTTGATGCGTTGCATATTATCAAATAATCTAAAATTCCGAGTTTATAAATAATTAAATCGTCAATCAACCCGCCGTCTTTTTTAGGCAATTGGCAATATACCGCTTTTTCATAAACGAGTTTTGAAATATCTTGCGGTACAACACTGTTTAAAAAAGCAAGTGCGTCTTTGCCTGATACAAAGACTTCTCCCATATGCGAAACATCGAAAAGCCCGACATTTTCTCTAACTGTATTGTGTTCTTCAATAATTGAAGTATATTGAACAGGCATGTGCCAACCGGCAAAATCAACCATTTTAGCGCCGAGTTGTACATGTTTGTCATGTAAAAAAGTTTGTTTTGTCATGATTAACATCCCCCATATAATTTTCCATGCAATAGCATATGTTGTCAAGAAAATCCTAACTAACACAATATAACTCTATTTTGTTATTTAAGTTTTTGTTAAAAAATATTAAACTTTTTATTAAAAAAATAGCCCATTTGAATGTTACATTATTTAAGGATTTAAGGCATATTTGTTTGATAAGATTTGTAAAATTTTTATTTTAAAGTGTAAAAATTACAAATTTACAAATTTTTATTGTAATATGTTATTCGTAGTAAAAAAATATATATTATAAAGGAGGCACATGAATTGGCAATAGCATCACCATTTACAACCTTTAAGGAAAGCGGTAAAAAAGAAATCCACTTAGGTCAACACGTATTGGCAGAATTTTTTGAGTGTGATCCAAATATTTTGAATAATATTGATAAAGTTGAAAAGTATATGGTGGACGCCGCCCTTGAGTGTGGTGCAACTGTCGTTCAAAAGTGTTTTCATATGTTTAACCCTTATGGCGTTTCGGGTGTTGTAATTATTTCTGAAAGTCATCTTGCAATTCATACTTGGCCGGAATTAGGTTATGCTGCTGTGGATTTGTTTACTTGCGGTGATAAATGTGATCCGAAAATTTCATATGAATTTTTGAAAAATAAATTTAATTCTAAAAAAGCAACTTTTTCTGAATTAAAAAGAGGTATTATTGATGAAGAAACCTTAAGAGTTGCAGAAAAACCGTTTGAGATTATGCAGCAATTTGCTGATTAGTATAAATAAATGTATAATAAAAAAGCCCGCTTTATGAGGGCTTTTTTTATGTACCAATTTCTATAATAACTATATTCTAAAATAAAGATTTTTAAACAGCTATTTTGTTATTTCATACGTCTTCTTTCTTCAAAATTTTTCATATATTTTTTTTCAAATTCTTTATTTTTATTTGTATCAATCGCTAATAGTTTGTGAAATCTATTTTCAAATTCTTCTGTCCAACCCATTCTTTGCTTATCAGTTTTAGACAAATTCTTGTGGAGTTGTCTAAATCTAGCTATTTGTACATCGCTCAAAACGAGAGCAGCTTGTTCATTTGCAGCTTTTTCAGCCATTGGGTTAAACATTTTATTCAAAGCCAGCAAATTGCGATAGTCAATATCGTGGTAACCTCTGATTAAACAGTTACCTTTTTGCATATTTTGAATAAATTTGACAAATCTTTCAACATAGTCTTTTGTTAGTCGATCATACACAGCATTGCTCGCAGCTCTATTTTCATTTCTGTATCTTTTTGCTTTGCTAAGGCTCATTCCTATAACATCTCGTTCAAGATACCAATCTCTGTCTATAAATGGCGGTTCACATAAAAATCCGTAATCTATTGTGCTATCCATATCAATGTGAGAAAATTCAATACCATTCTGTGTAAAATCCTCTCTATCACTTACTAAATCTATAACACGTTTTATACCTGAAGATTCGATTCCTCTTGTTATTTCACCCTGATCGTATTTATTAATAAATTTTGACTCAGAAATATAATAAACCCCATTACCGAGATCGTACGGAGGACAATCCCAAAGAGTGCTTTTTAGCGCAGGCATACTTGCACGAGGCAAACTTCTTTCAGAGAAAATCTCACCTAATTCAACCATAACAGGATTGTTTGTTTTTTCTAATTTTTCGATACCAGGTACTCTTTCTAAACAATTCGAGCCTTTTTCACCAATATTACTTGAAATATATTTTCTATTTTTGCCGGCACCGCCGACAGCCTCTTCGCCCAATTTGGCTAAAACCCTATATCCATCAATAATTCCGTTAATTTTCATTTATACTCCTACATTAATTAATATGTATATAAATACTGTAATATTTTTTTTTGTTAGTTCTATAAAAATTATTACATAATTTTTTACATAAATTCATAATTGAGCAAATTTAAATTTTCAACAGCTTTAATTACAATACTATGCATATAACAAATTCCCCACAAATTCCCAGACAAATATACTGCTACAAAAATAATTATATTACAGCTGTTACACACTGGAATAAGTTGAATACCGACACAGTTAATTTTACTTCTAATATTCCTAAATTAGCTGAATTTACAATTTCTGAATATAATCATTTGTCCGAAATTGAATTGATAAAATTACGGAATTTGGCAAAACAAGATATTTTAAAATACAATATATTAGATGAAAAAGCCCATGACATTGCATCTGATAACGTAATTTCGTATTTGAACAATAAATACGGTAAAGATAATTATTTTATTATAATAATAGGCCGTTCAATATCATCAATAGGAAAAGTCATTGGCTATAAAATTGGCGAAAACAATGTTGTCAATGTTCCTTTAAGCGGAGCTCAACAATATTCGGTTCCTGCATATATGACACTTTTTGAAAATAATGGTAATTTAGAAGTTTTCAAACAATATCTTAAAACAATCGGTATAACAAAAGATAAACTTAAAGCTTCAGGGAAAACATGCATAATAATGGATTATTGTATTAGCGGCAAAGGATTAAAAGGAGTTTTTGATCTTTTTTCAAGAGATGACATACTAGGAAAAGAAAATGTGGTTGCCTTGGATATTTTAACCTGTATTGATAAAAATGAAAAATTTACATGCACAGATACATTAAAAAGTTATTTAGATGTTTGTTTATATAAAAAGAAGTATAAAGATTTAGCATTTGTTAATAAAGCTAAATTTTTAACTGATGTGCCGGAGGCTTCAAAAATTCCGGTAAATTCTCGTGAAGATCAATTATTTAGATTTAAACTTTTGGACAATTTTATGAGGAAACAATAAATTTAGAAGTTATACAAAATTTGTTAACTCATGTAAAAATCTTGCCTTCATGAGATGACAATGATTTTTGGTTTTTCTATTATTAAATTATAGAGGGGTTATAATGCCGGAAAATTTGATAGAGAAAAAATCCAATTTTGACTTGACGTCTAGAAGTGCATTTTCGAGAGATGATGATGTTTTTACATCAAAATCTTATGCGGCGCTCTTGGCAAAAAATATCATTCCGCATTCCCATCGTGAAACCGCTGACAGATATGTCATTGTAAAAAGAGTTTTTAAATTCCAAGCGGTCATGCCAAGGATTACAAATACCGAGAAAGCTTTACTTGCCAAGTATGATTTCAATACTCTTGAATATACGACTGTTAAACAGATGTATGAAGAATTGGCACTTTTGCAGCAGTGGGCTCTTTCTGCAGATGAAAATTTGAAAAAAAATTCAGAAGCAATTTTGGAAATAAGAACAAAAGAATTGAAATATATTGTTGCAACAAGCTATGCAACAATTTCTAATGAGATTTACAGAGGCTATCTTGCTTTAGAAAATTATTTCGTTGAAATAAGCAAGTATGGCGAATAATTT
>CAMVQX010000116.1 GCA_947169755.1 uncultured bacterium | reverse complement strand
TGTTCTTTGGGTACTTTCTTTCTAAAAAGAAAGTACCTGCAGGGGTGCAGGGGCGGCATAAGCCCCGCAATACGAATAAATACCCACCTTTATCCTCCCTAATAAGGGAGGATATTATAATGAAACAAAATTATAATTTTGATTTAATATTGCCTACCTGTCTAATGGATTAATCCTTTTGTAAGTAATTTAATTGTCTTGAAAAGGAGAGAGAAAATATGACAGAAACAAAAATTAAACCAATTACTGTTATTATAGTGGAAGATTTTAAACTTACCCGAGTTGGCTTAAGGTGTGCCCTAAATGCTAATACGGATATTGATGTTGTCGCTGAAGCTGAAGATGCTGTTGAGGGATTAAAACTTATAGAACGATATAAGCCTGATGTTGTTTTGATGGATTTGGGGCTACCGGGCATGAATGGGATAGAGGCAATGGTTAAATGTAAGGAAATGAATTTTAATTCAAAAATTATTGCATTAACTTCTCATGACAGATGTGAAGAAGTATTGGCAGCACTGAGTTCAGGTGCAAGTGCATATTGCCTTAAAGACATTGATCCTAACAAACTTGCCGATGTCGTTAGGGATGTTAATACCGGTGTTTGTTGGATTGACCCGGTTGTTGCACAAATGACTTTGAATGCACTGCCAAAAGTTGATAATATAGGAGTTTTGCCTGATAAATCTTCGACAAATGGCAGAGTCCCTTTGACTGAAAGAGAATTTGAAGTCTTGAAACATCTCGTTCTTGGCAAAAGCAATACGGAAATTGCAAAAGAATTGATTGTGAGTGTTCATACCGCAAAAGCACATGTGTGTTCAATTCTTCAAAAAATGTGTGTTAATGACAGGGTTCAGGCTGCAGTCAAGGCCGTAAAAGAAGGTATGGTGTAAAAGGCTCTTATTGTGTTTTAATAAGTGAAAGCTGTGTATACAGTCTAGTGAGCCAATCCGTAAAAGAAAAATGTATATTTACGATACTTCAATATGTGAAGCATTTGCGGATGCTGTTTGTACAAGCCAAAATCCATAAGCGTTTAGTTAGAGGAATATAAAATTTTATAATATTTAATTTTGCCTTTTTATAAAAAATCATTAATTCAAATGATACGGAACTGTAAAAGTTCGTGTAGTATAGAATCGGGTAGGTAATATGTTTTCAAATTTTATACAAGGCTTATTAAATTCCGGAGGGCAAACGCAGGCTATGCAAAGGTATGCACAGCTAGCGCATCGTGTTGATAGCATGAACCCAAAACAAGCCCAAAATCCGCTTGATACAATCTATCCTGATAAGGCAAAAATAAATTCACCATCGTTTGAAAAAGTTTTGCAAGCTACCACAAAATCAAATTTCGGAACACTTTTATTAGATCCGAAATTAAAACAGGTTAGTGCAAGCCTTGTAAATCAAACAAATCAAATAGCTCAGCCTGCACCGCAACAGCCTGTCCAAACGCAATCTGCAATAACAAATGCAATACAAGAAGCAACTGCGGTTCAGGCAAATGTGAAACAACCATCCAGCAAAGCACAAATTCTCAATGTTGTTTCGCAGATTTCTAAAAAACATGGAGTTGATGAAAAGCTAGTGCAAGCTTTGATCAAGCAAGAATCAGGATTTAACCCGAAAGCAAAATCAAAAGCCGGTGCTATGGGGCTGATGCAATTAATGCCGAACACCGCTAAAAATATGGGAGTAAAGGATCCTTATAATACTGTTCAGAACGTTGAAGGCGGGGTTAAATATTTAAAATCAATGCTTAACAGATATAACGGAAATGTTATTTTAGCACTCGCAGCTTATAATGCCGGTCCTGGTGCGGTGGACAAATATTCCGGTGTTCCGCCTTATAAAGAAACTCAAAAATATGTAAAAAATATTTTGGCTAATTATTTGTAAATTAAATTTTATAAAGCCTAAAATCATTTTTTTGATGTAGAGCCTTATCTTGTCATTTTTATTTATTTTTGTTAAGATTGTACCGAAAGGAAAGGGCTTATATGAAATTTTCATCATCATTTAAAGTTGGGCTTTTAACGATATTAGCACTGGTACTTTTGATTAGTGTTGTTTTTAAAGTTAAGGGCAGAACTTTTTCATCAGCCGACCGTGTAGACGTAGTTTTTAAAGATGTAAACGGTTTGCGTCCCGGTGCAGGTGTTCAGATGATGGGGCTTCGAGTCGGACAAGTTGAACAGATTACTCCTGTTGTTGATGGTGAAAACAGCTATGTTAAGGTTAAATTTGTTGTTACAGAGCCTAATATAGATATTCCTAAAGCATCTATGCTCTCAATTCAACAATCAGGTTTAATTGGAGAATTGTTCCTTGAGATTACTCCGCCAAAAACAAGAACCGTGTACGTTCCGATGATTACAAAGGATATTCTGTACAAGGATGACGATGTCCAGATGAAACTTGATGACAAATATCAAAATATAGGCAAAATCAGTAATATTGAAGTTGTTGCCAAAGATGTTATCCCTTTCAATGTAAGAGATTTAATTAAAACTAATTATGCATACAAAATTGACTATGTTGTAAATCTTCCGGGGCTTATTTTGCCGGAATTTTTAAAGGGTAAAGTTGAAAAAGAAAACGGGACTTATATTTTAAGGATTGCCACATTAGATGATGTTATTTTGCCTTATCCAAAACAAGAGTCCCCTTATACCATAGTTGAGCCTATGAGAATTGCTGATTTTATGGATTGGCAGTACAGAGCTGCAGAATCTTTAACTGAAACTAACAAAAAAATTAATGATTTATTGTCGGATCAAGTTATTGCAGAACTTAAAATGTCTGTTCAAAATATCAATTCATTGACAGGTCAAACGTCAGAAACTATGGCTAAGATGAATGAACTTTTAGATAAATCAAAAGGCGATTTGGATCAGCTTATGGTTATGATGGACAGGGCCACAACAGATTTTAATATGCTTACATATAATATTAACGGCATAATTGGTGATCCTAAGTTCAAGTCAACTTTGTATACAACTGCCGAATCTGTTGATAAACTTTCTCAAAATCTGAATAAATTGATGGGTAACGATGAAGAAGCTCAAGCTCTCGCAAATGATATAAGAGCAATTACTCACAATGTTAATGAAATAAGCGGTTATGTAAATTCATTAACTCAAGATGATAATTTGAAGAAAGATATAAATCGTGCGGTTGCAAATGTTAATACGGCAATGATGAATGTATCTTCGGCTCTTGAAACCGTAAACAAAGTAAATCCTGATAAGAGAACTGAACTTCAAGCAATTATTGAAGATACAAAGGTTACAACCTGCAACTTGAAGAAATTCTCCGAAAAATTGAACAAGAGATTTTTACTCTGGAGATTAATGTTCTAATTTTGAGGTAGAAATGAATTTAAAAACGCAAATAACAAAAATTCATTATGATAAAAATGCTAAGGGTTTATTTGTGGCTGTTTTAGATTTTGCAGCTTGGTTTTACGGGATTGGAAGCGGTTTTAAAAATGTTTTGTATGATAAAAATATATTAAAACCTAAAAAAGTTGATGCCTATGTGATTTCTGTCGGAAATCTTACGACGGGCGGTGTCGGTAAGACTCCTGTTGTTGCTGAAATTTCAAAATATTTGATAGCAAAAGGCGAAAAAGTTGCAATAGTTTCAAGGGGTTATGGCGGGAAACTATCAAACAAAAATATCAATATAATTTCTGATGGCAAGGAAATATTTTATGATGCTCAAATGGCGGGTGATGAACCGTATTGGCTTGCCGGTAATGCTAAAGGCGCAGTTGTAATTACTTCAAAAAATCGTTATGAAGCTTCAAAATATGCGGTTGAAAATTTTGGGGTTACTAAAATTATTTTGGATGACGGATTTCAACATAGAAAACTTTATCGTGATTTGGATATTGTTTTAATGGACAGTGAAAAAACTTTCGGCAGAGAAAAACTACTCCCTGCAGGTCCTTTAAGGGAGGGATTTGAAGCTTTTGGAAGGATTGATAAATTTGTTGTTGTGAGCAAATCCTTTGACCATGCAAAAGCTCAAATTCTGGCAAATGCTATGGAAAAAGAAATGAATATACCGTTTTTTGTATGCAAAACCGAGCCTGACTATATATATAATATAAAGACCGGTGAAAAATTAAATTCGGGTTCTAAAATTTCAGCGGTTTCGGGTATCGGACAGCCGGAACAGTTTTATGCATTTTTAAAAGACTATAATATATTGAATACAGTTACATTTGATGATCATCATAAATATGATGAAACAGAGCTTCCTGATGGCATAATCGTTACAACGGAAAAAGATGCCGTTAAAATGAAAAATTTTCAAAGGGACGATATCTATGCTCTTAAATTGAAAACCGTACTTGATGTGGAAGGACTTTTGTCTTAGTATATCTTTTATGAAAGATATCGAAAAAGTTATACAAGCTTTGAAAGATGCAAAACAACCTTTGAGCGATTTTGCAAACCTGATGGAAAATTTCAAAGATCCATTTCTTGTTTTGATTGCGTGCATTTTGAGCTTGAGAACCAATGATAATACGACTTACCCCGCAACGTTGAGAATGCTAAAACTCGGTAAAACTCCCAAAGATTTTGCATCTTGTGATGTAAAAAAGCTTGAAAAGGCGATTTATCCTGTCGGATTTTATGCCAACAAGGCAAAACAAATTGTGGAATTGTCAAAAGAATTGGTTGAAAAATACGATTCAAAAGTCCCCAATTCCATAGATGAGCTTTGCAAGTTTAACGGTGTAGGCAGAAAAACCGCAAATTTAACTATCGCAAAAGGATTCAATGAACCTGCAATATGTGTTGATGTGCACGTTCATAGGATTTTTAATCGTTTGGGTTATATAAAAACAAAAACCCCTGAAGAAACTGAATTCGCCTTGAGAGAAAAATTGCCGAAAAAATATTGGATAGATATAAATACTCTTATAGTTACTCACGGGCGTAATGTCTGCAAGCCTACAAAACCATTGTGTGATAAATGTCCGATAAGTGATTTTTGTGCAAAAA
>CAMVQX010000115.1 GCA_947169755.1 uncultured bacterium | reverse complement strand
ATGTGCATAAAATAGGAGTTTATATATGGATGTTAAATTAGTAGGGTGCTATTTTGCACCGCAATGGAAAAACTGTAGCAATAAGGTAGCATTTGGCAATAAAGGGGTTTGGCCTGCTGATGTTGCAATGGCTTTGAGAAATAATCCCGATTTACTAACAGTAAATGGTGTTATGGAACATGTTGGTATCTCTGAGAATAGTAATCCAAAATTATCTGAATTTTTACGTGAATGCTTAAGTGCTTTAGGCGAACAAAAGGAAATGGTTGCGACGAAGGACCGAAAAATTAAAAAGTTACAAACAAGTATTGAAAATTGGACAGCAAAATATAATAGACTTTTGGAAACAAGGCGCAGACTTTGTAAGTAAGATGATAAAAGGTAAGCACTAATTATTACCCGAGATGACAATATAACAGTTAACATTTTTATTTAATAATTCTTTAAAAGGAGAGATATTATGACGATAAAGATGTTGATGTTTGATGTTAGGGATTGCGAAAGAGAGTTTGTTGAAAACGATTGTCCTCAAAACTTTGAAATAAAAATGTATTCAGGATGCTTAAATGAAGAAAGTATAAAAGAAATTCCCGAAGATGAACTTGACAGCACAATGGTTATTAGTGTGTTTTTGGATTCTGAGGTGACGGAAAAAGTTATAAATTCATTTAAAAATTTGAGAATTATTGCGGCGCGCTCATCAAACATTGATCATATAAACAAAAAAGCAGCCGAAAATAAAAATATTGATATTGTTAATGTTGAAGGTTATAGCGCAAGAACTGCCGCACAATTTACTATAGGTTTGATGATTGCTTTAGTGCGAAATATTATTCCCCTTTCAAAATTTATTGAAAAAAACGAGGTTACTGATTTTACAGGTTATGATATTTCAAAATTAACTATTGGTGTGATAGGAACAGGTGCAACGGGTGCTGAAGTTTGTAAAATTGCACAAGCTATTGGTATGAAAGTTATTGCATATGATGTTGTTGAAAAACAAGAACTTTTAAATAATACTGAGGCTGTATATGTAGATTTGAACACTCTTTTGAGAGAAGCAGATGTTATAACTATACATATGCCCTATAATATGACAAATCGTAATCTCATTGCGAAAGAACAATTTGATATGATGAAAGCTTCTGCTTATCTCATAAATGTTTCGCGTTCTGAGATTGTTAATATGCAGGATTTATATTCGGCATTGAAGAATGATAAAATAAAGGGTGCAGCCTTAGATATCAGAACTTGTCAATTTGTTAATCCAAATTGTGCAAAACTCAGTGAAGAAATGAAACTTAGTCTTGAATGTTATGAAGAAACAAAAATAGTTACGGAATTGGCAAAACTTTCGAATGTGATAATAACTCCGCATATTGCATATAAAACGGCAGATGTAATGGAATATATTTTTAAAACCAGCATAAGAGGTGTACTCGACTGTATAAAAGGCGGAACCTCATTTCGGGCATGTTAAGATATTACAATCTTGAATTATATGCTGATTTTTGTTAGTATATGATTAATGTTCACTTGGGATTGGAAAAAAAAGCTAATTGTTTGGGGTTTCATTTTTGTCGTATCTATTGCGGCAGGGTGTTTTGCCGTTTTGTATCAAACACCCGAGAGAACTAACGAGATTTACAAAGCTGCTTTAGAAGATTTTAATAAAGGTGAATATCAAAATTCATATTATCTTTTTTCAAAGATATCTTTTATTTCAAATTTAAAACCTGTTGCAATTTTTCATAGGGCTGAATGTGCAAAAATGCTTGGAGATGATGAAGCTGAATTGCGCCAATATGAGTTTTTGTTCAATACTTATCCGAAACATAAATTAAGTATAAAAGCCAGATATTTGGCTGCTCAAAAAATTATGAAAGATAATCCGCAAGCTGCTCAAAAATATTTTGAATACATTACTCAGATTGCTCCAAATACTGATTATGCAATAGCTTCAGAATATTATCTCGGTGTAATATTTAAAAACAAGTATCAAAATGCATCTGCTGAAATTAAAAATGATATCGTAAACTACTTCAGGCAGTACATAAAACAAGCACCATCAGGCAGGCTTGCTATTAATGCTGTTAACAATTGGCTTGAGATAACAGATAATATTTCTCAAGATGACTATTTTCTTATGGCAAACAGTTGTTATCTTTTAGGCGAGTACGAAAAAGCAAAGGAACTGCTTTCTAAAACGGATTCTCCTCAAAGTTGGATAGTAGATGTAAAAAATTCGTATGCTTTAAAAGATTATGGCAGAGTAAAATCTTTGGCAGAGCGTGGTTTGAGTGAATATTCCAGTAATGCTGATGAAGGAGAGATAATTGATGTTATAGATATTTATTCAAGTATTTATGGCAGCGGAAATCTTTCCGCTTTTGTAACAGGCAAAGGCCGAGATTACTTAATGTATTTGAAGTGTCAGAGAACATCTGATAAAATTGCTTGCTATAATGACTTATACTCCAAATATCCAAACGGAAGGTTTTCAGCTAATGCTTTGTCTAATATATTCTTTTCAAAAATAAAATCAGGAGATATTCAAACCGCTAAAAAATTAGGGAAAGAACATTTGAGCAAATTTTCTAATACAAATTCCGCTCCGATGGTCATGTTTTGGCTCGGGAAACTTGCTGAAAGAACAAATGATTATGTTGAATATTCTAATTATTATCGCAGTACTATAGAAAATTTCCCTGATACATATTATGCATACAGAGCATATTTAAGGTTAAAACGCATGACAGGTCCGATAATTACAAGTTATTTAAATCCGCAGCCGGTTGTTTATCCTTACAATTACACAAAAGAAAATATTATAGTAAAGCTCGTAAACCTTGGAGATTATGATATTATAAATGAATTTGCCGGAGATGATGAATTCATAAAGAGCTGGCTTTTGTATCAAAAGGGTGATTATTCGCATTCTATGATGAAGGCGCGCGATGCAATGGAAAAAATTAAAGATAAGCCTGACAAATTTGACTTGCGCTGGCGTCTTGTCTATCCGATTTTATTTTATGATGAAGTTCAAAAATATGCAGGTGAAACCGGAAATAACTTACCTTTGATGCTCGGATTAATCAGGGAGGAAAGCTATTTTGATCCTATGGCAAAGAGTGTTGTCGGAGCTAGTGGTCTTATGCAGATTATGCCGGCTACAGCAAATGAAATAAACTCTAAATTTTCTCTTGGTATGAATATTTCTGATGCATTATTTAATCCGGTTGAAAATATTAAACTCGGAAATTATTACTATGAATTTTTGAGAAAAAATCTTGAAGGTTATGATATTTCATCAGTTGCGGCATATAACGGAGGTATAGGTTCGTTGAAAAATTGGCGAACTTCAATAAATTACAATGATACTGATGAATTTGTCGAGCAAATTCCATACCCTGAAACGAAAAACTATGTTAAAAAAGTATTCAGAAGTTATTGGAATTATGTAAGAGTGTATTCCGGCAACAGTTAAATAATGAAAAATTAAAATTTTTCTGGCAAAAAATTTTTTTTATGCGTTTTTAGGCAAACATGAAAATTGCACCAATAATACCGTATTATACAAATTTTAATTTTAATAATAAAGTTAAAAATTCAAACCCCAACAGGAATAATATACAATATTCCACAAACAATTTTGTATATCCGCCTGTCTATTTTAAAGGTGTGAATTTGACTAAAGCTCAAGCATATTTGGATAGCGTAATACCTAAAAAAGGATTTAACAGGCGTTTGCAAGAAATATACGACCTTGACTTGGACAAACTTGACGGAATTCAAGAGGGGATAGAAGTTTTTAAGGGGCTTAATATTAAAGAAATAGCATTTATTGCAAGAACACTATTTTCGGTAAATACAAACAGAGGTTGTTATAATATGTGTTCGCATTGTTACGCTAATGCGATGCCACCTGTGAAAGAATCTGAAAATGTTATAAATAAAATGAGTTGGGAAGATTTTGAATCTTTAACCAATGGTTTTAAAGAATTAAACAGCAGACTTAGATTTTATATATCCGCCCCGAAGTTAGGAGGTTTTAATAGGGGTGAAAGGTATATTACAGCATTTCATGATGCCGATTGTATGACACTTAATTTAGTCGATGCAGAAGGAAAACAGCATGATTTTATTGATATATCCAATGCATTATCTGAATCTACAGGTTTTAGGGGCATATTTGATACAACAGGTTGGACACCAACTGACAGAAGAATGCAAGAACGTGCTGAAAAATTTGCAAAATATTATTCAAGACCGGAAAACAGAGACAAATTATTTCAATTTAATATTTCGATTAATCCTTTTCATTCCCTTTATACAAAAAGTATAGAGGAAAAAAGAGCCGGTAATTTAGAGCGAGCTAAAAAATTCAGAAGGTTGTATATTGATAGAATTGCTAATGCAATTTACACATTCACTCCACTTATAAATACACGCAGTTTTAGTTTTATTTTGAGAGGATTTGATAGGGGGGATATAGGTAAATTAGGTGAAGGATTTACTATGGAAGATTTATATAAATTAAACCAAGAAATTCTTATAAAATTACAAACAAAATATTTAGATGATCTTGCCGGAGAAAGGAAGTACATAAAAGCAAAAAGACGCATAAATTATTACTTGGGAGTATTAAATTATATAATGGATCGGCAATATTCTGATGGTGTAATACTTGTTGATAAAACAAGACTGTTAAAAAATGTGGGGAAAGATAATAATTATTATCAAAGTAGTATGGAACAAGTAAAAAAAGATATTGACACTATAAAAAGTAGTAGTGTTCCTACAGATTTTATTGACAAACAAATGGCAGGTATTGTGGACTCAAACGGAGATTATTATATTACCACATACTACACGACATTTCCAACAGAATTAAAACTCAATTTTAAAAATAAAAATAAACAGACCCCACCAATAAGACCTTCTTTGCAAGAGGATTTAATCATAAGCAGAGATGTTATAAATAATGTTTAAAACAAAATAGTTCTAAAAGATTACCTGATTTATTAATTGA
>CAMVQX010000114.1 GCA_947169755.1 uncultured bacterium | reverse complement strand
CTCGTTCGCGCCGAACTACAAACGGGTGGTTCTCGCCCTACTGCAGCCAATAAAAAAGACAGGCATTAAACCTGTCTTCTTTAATCTGGGCCGCAGTGGACTCGAACCACCGACCTCACCCTTATCAGGGGTGCGCTCTAACCACCTGAGCTAGCAGCCCATATCAAATGCTATTCTATATTAGCACAAACTTATTCAATTTTCATCTGAGCATTTGAGACCCTTATCAGGCCTCTCAAAAAACGATACTTAATCGTTTTTTTCGGCAGAGTGCTCTAACCACCTGAGCTAGCAGCCCATATCAAATGCTATTCTATATTAGCACAAACTTATTCAATTTTCATCTGAGCATTTGAGACCCTTATCAGGCCTCTCAAAAAACGATACTTAATCGTTTTTCTCGGCAGAGTGCTCTAACCACCTGAGCAATCTATAAACGCCAGTGCAACTCTTAATCTATCATGGACATTTTTTAAAATCAAGTAGTTATTCTGTATTCATTATTAATTTTTGTAAAATCTATCGAATATTAAGCAATTTTTATATTCGCAGGTCTTCATGAAATTAGAAAAAATATTAACCAATGCAGCTGATTTTAGAGCAAAATTTTCCAGAAATATGGAAATAGTAAAAAAATCTGATGAATATGTTGTTAAACTTGAGCCAGTAGAGTTTGATTTTGCTAATAGTAAAATCAAAAGAATGAGTAGGCGTGGGGGAGATGTTTTTGAAAATAGTTATTTAGATGTCGCAATGTGGCATCCTAATTATATCTAATACCATTTTCAAAGCATATTCCGAGAACATAAATTTCATATTTTTCCTATTGTAGTGCGGGCTTAAGTTAAACTCCCGCACTTCAATTTTGTCTTTATAACCTACTGCAACGTATATCAAGCCTATGGGTTTGTTTTCATCACCTGTCGGGCCTGCGATTCCTGTTGTACAAAGTACAATGTCGCTGCCTGTCAACTGCTGCAATCCTTGTGCCATTTCATAAGCGCATTCTTGACTTACTGCACCGTATTTCAAAAGAGTTTCTTCAGAAACATTTAAAATCTTCATCTTTGCATCATTTGAATAGGTTACAAAATTCATTCTGATATAAGCAGAACTGCCCGAAACATCAGTCAATCTTGAGCTTATAAGCCCGCCTGTACAAGATTCGGCAGTCGAAATTTTCAAAGCGTTTCTAAGCAAATATTTTCCTAATGTTTCCTCTGTTTTTGATTTCCGTCTGGTAATTGAGGCTTTTATATTGTAAAATAAGCGTTTCATATAATAAAATTGTGTACGATAAACAAAATTTGTCAACCGATTTTTATTTGACAATTACCTTTTAGCTTTATATAATTTCGCTATGGCTAATATTATCAAAGTTTTAAAAGGAACAAAGGACATCTTACCTCAAGAAATAGATTTGTGGCATAAATTAGAAAAAAATGCACTCGAAATCTTTTCAAGATACGGCTATAAAGAGATTAGAACACCGATTTTAGAAGCAACAGAGCTTTTTGCAAGAGGAGTAGGTGATACAACAGATATCGTAAACAAAGAAATGTATACTTTTGAAAAGAGTGAACGTTCACTTACACTTCGTCCTGAAAATACCGCAGGTGTTGTTCGTTCATTTATTGAAAACGGAATGTCAAGACTTTCAACACCCGTAAAACTTTGGTACAAAGGCCCGATGTTTAGATATGAACGCCCGCAAGCAGGCAGGCAAAGGCAATTTCATCAGGTTGGTGTTGAAATGTTCGGGATAAAAGAGCCGACAGCAGATGCTGAAGCTATTCTTTTGGCGGTAAATTATTTAAAATCGTTAGGACTGAACGATTTGGAAGTCGAAATAAATTCTCTCGGATGCCCAAAATGCCGTGAAGAATACAAAAGGAGAATTAAAGAGGTTTTAAAACCTGAATTTGACAACCTTTGTGAAGATTGTCAAAACCGATATGAAAAAAATCCATTGAGGCTATTGGATTGCAAAGTTGAAACTTGCAAAGCTATTTTTGAGAAACCTGAAATTCAAAAGGTTATAAAATCTGATTTTTTGTGTGAAGAATGCGCAGAACACTATAAAGATTTGAAATCATATCTTACAAGACTGAATGTTAAATACGTTGAAAACAAATTGCTTGTAAGAGGTTTGGACTATTATAACAGAACCGTTTTTGAAATTAAATCAAACAATTTGGGTTCACAAAATGCTGTTTGCGGTGGCGGGCGATATGACAGTTTGGTCAAACAACTCGGCGGAGAAGATACTCCTGCGGTCGGTTGGGCAATGGGAATGGAAAGATTGTATTCTCTTTTGCAAGCTCCCGAACCTCAAAAACTTGACGGTTATATTGTTTCAAATTCTCCTGCAGATGCGTTTGAATTGGCTGAAGAATTACGTTCTCAAGGATTGAATATAGAATTTTGTCTTGCAAATAAAAAGTTTACAAAACAGCTTGAAAAAGCATCAAAAGTTGCAAATTATGCATTAATTTTAGGTGATGATGAAATAAAAGACGGAAAAGTTTCTGTAAAAGATTTGTCAAATTCAAATCAGGTAACTATAAACAGATGTGATGTTGTTAAAAACATAAGGAAATAATATGGTTTCGGTTGATGAAGTAGTTTTTAAACTATCTAAGGGGTTTAATCAAGTATTTGATGATTTTCATGGAATGTATCTTTTTGGGGTATGTACTGACGGAAAATATCACGAAGATGAAGATATTGAGCTTGCTGCTATTTTTGAAATAGAAGATAAATCAAAAAGAGAACAAATTTGGCCAATTATAGGCAAAATAGAAACAGAAATGGAAGTTTGTATTGATCTTTATCCTTACACAAAAGAAAGTTTTGAAAAGGACGAAGAAATTTATGATGAAGTTATGAAAAATAATATTTTTTATAACAAATTCGGAAAACGGGAATTGACAAAATAAAAAAGCGTAGTATACAATTAAATAAGAAAGGCGGCGTTACGTAAACCGTAAGCTGTAAGGGAAAAATGAGTCAGATAACAATACGTTCAGACAGAAAAGATGATTACAAATTCTATTACAAAGGTGATGAAGTAGTTTTAGGCGCAGGGAAAATCATAAGCATCGCAACAGGACTTGATGATGTTGTATTACCCACCTGTGCGATGAAAATTATCAACAATTTAATCGTTATTAAAGAAGATGTAAAACACAAACACGAAGAAGAACAATAAATTTAAAGCCTCCGTTTAAGGAGGCTTTTTTCATGCTTATTTTTCCTTTTTGGAATAATCTTTTGTTCCCGGGAATTCGTCTGAACCGGTTGTTTTTTTCGTAATCCAATATTGAATCTTCGGGATAAATGTCGATAAGAATGCTGCGGAAATTGCAAAACCGATACCCCAGTTGACTGAATTTTTAATTAAGTTTTCACGATTAACTTTCTTGAGTAATTCTTCCGTAATTTTGCCGTCTTTTGCTTTCTTCATTACCGTTTCTACATATCTTTCCATTTCTGTCTGGAGTTTGGTAAATGTTTCTTTGGAAATAAATGATAATTCATCTGTCAGGTTAGAGTTGCTTACTTTGCCTGTGAATAGGTTCTGATCTGAAGTTGCGCAAGTGAATACGTTCTTCAAGAATTCAGGCATGTTAATTGCCCCTTCTTTGAATATATCAAGAATTTGTTTTTCTGAAATTATTGCTTTGCCGCCGATTTTCGGTTGAAGTTCTGACATTCCTTTTGCCGCTTTTTTGAATTTAGTTATATCGACTTCAGGATATTTTGTTTTTACTTCTGATAACAGATTATTAAATTTTTCAAGTTCAATTACGCCGTTATTATTACGCAATTCTTTTGAAATTGACGGTGTTAAATATGCTTTGTTATCAGGATTGCCGAGCATAAATTCTTTGAATGCTTCTTTATCCATCGAGCCGCCATTTACTTCTAAGGCTTTTTGCATATGTTCTGTTAATTGCTGTGCAGCAATAGGATCAAGTCTTGTTGATTTACCGTCTTGGATTTTGTTCAATAGCATTGCAATTATAGGCATATTAAACATGTAGAAGTAGGTTGATGATATGTCACGGAACCATACTTCGTTTCTTTCGTACTTGTTTCTTGCGGAAACACCTCTGCCTATCCAAACACCCATATCAGTTGAGATAAGGCCGTATTTTGGATTGTTTTCAAAATTGTATGCCAGAGATAGTAATGTTTGCGGATTTACTGCCCCAAATGTAACTTTATCTTTCTTATCTTTATTTAAAAACTCTTCCATTGAATATTGTTGAGTTTGTGTATTGTTTTGGTTATTTTCTTGTTTTTTATTGTTATTTGCTTTTTCAGGATCTTTTTTCAAAATATGTCTTGTTATAGCCTGATTGACTTTAGGTAAAACAAAGCCGACAAGTGCATTTGCAAGTAAGATACTTGCCATAACCTTGCCAAATTTGTATTTTGCAATCATTTTTTCTGCATCTTGAGGATTTTTCTTAAGCTGCTTTTGGAATTTTTCTATATAGTTTTTAACAGGGTTACGAAGAGCATCCTTTCCTGTAGTAAAGTCTGTTTCAGGTAGTTTAAATACTTTTTTACCGACAAATTTGTCAATAAGTGCACTAAACAAAGGAACGCCGCTAAACCAGAACAAAGCTGCTACAAACTCTTCTGTTATACGTTCTCTGGCTTCTGTAAAACCACCTCTTTTGTATGCTTGATATGTTCTTCCGCCTTCAACAAATGCTTCTAAAAGAATTACAGGCGCAATGGAACGACTCGCCAATCCCCTTACGAATTTGCGACCATAGCTAAAATCTTTGATAGTTTGAGGGGTTACTTTTATTTCCATAAATATTTCCGCAATTTATATAATTATGGTGAAGATTTATTTTTGCCTCATGAAATAAAAATTTTAATAAATTGTTACATGAAAAGTGTTATAATTACACTAAGAATTGTTACAATTTTTAGCCCGATATAACAATTTTTTTTGTTTACGGTAATTTATATAATGGAAGGTGTAGTATGTCAGTAAATCCTATAAGTTCATCAGACAGAAAACATGACCTGAAAGTAAAAGCGGGGGTTATTGCAACCACTGCGATAGGGGTTGG
>CAMVQX010000113.1 GCA_947169755.1 uncultured bacterium | reverse complement strand
TTATGTAATCGTACATAAATCCCTCTTTATAAACTTTTTAATGTTCGTATAATTTCATTTACAGCGTTTTCTAATTCTTTATTCGTTTTCATGTCATTTTTAATTTTGTCATAAGAATAAAGCATGGTTGTGTGTTTTTTCTTAAAAAAGTCTGCAATTGCTTCAAAACTTTTTTGCGTAATTTCTCTTGCAATATAAACAGCAACATGCCTTGCCGATGACACTCTTTGGTTTCTCGCAGAACTTAAAAAGTCGTTCAATGATACCCCGTAATATTCTCCGACAGCTTTTGCTGTATCTTCGATTGTTATTTGTTTTTTTAGTTCATCACATTTGAGAACTTTTTTAGCAAATTCCAATGTTAAATCAGTTTTTTCAATATCTGCGTATGCGCTAACTTTATTAAACGCCCCTTCAAGTTCTCTTACATTATTAACAAAATTTTTAGCAATATATTCAAATACTGAAAATTCAGATTTGATACCAGCTGTATCCGCCAGATTTTTTAATATTGCAACTCTTGTTTCAAAATCCGGAGGCGTAATATCTACTACCAAACCCATTTCAAAACGTGTTCTGAGCCTATCAGGAAGAGTTGGAATATCTTTTGGTAATCTGTCTGATGTAATAACAATTTGTTTGTTATTATTATACAATGTGTCAAACGTATGAAAAATTTCTTCCATAGTGAATGTTTTACTTTCCAAAAATTGAATGTCATCAATCAACAAAACATCGACATTTCGGTATTTTTGACGAAATTTATCCATTCTGTTTGTTTTGTCGCTGGTTTGGAGATTTTTTATTAATTCATTAAAGTATTCTTCAGTTTTAATATATTTTACTTTTAATTTTGGTTTGTTAAAAATTATATAATGACCAATCGCTTGCATTAGGTGTGTTTTTCCAAGCCCTGATGCACCATATATAAACAGAGGGTTATATTTTTTAGCAGGGTTTTGCGCAACTGCTAAAGCTGCGGCGTGTGCAAATCGACTATTTTCACCGACAACAAAATTTGAAAATTTGTATTTTAAATTAAGGTTTGCAGAAGATTGCATTTGAGCCAAATTATCAAGCTGCGGATCTTTATTTTCATTTTTCTTTGCACGTTCTTCTTTCTTTAGATATTCATGGTATTTTTTTGAATATTCATCGTCATACAGGATATTATAACTAATATCTTTGCCGCAAACTTTTTTTAAAATTTCTCTGAATTTTTCATCGTGCTGTGATTTTATCATTTGGGGTGCAAGTGCAAGGGGTGAATGCAATGTCAATAGATTCCCGTCAAAAGAAACGGGTTTTAACGGTTGAACCCACATACTAAACGTAGGAACTTTCTTTTCTAACTCCTCTTTTGCTTTACTCCAAATTTCTTCAAAATCCATAATAAAATTTTACTACAAAAATATTTCGTATAATACAACAGCACAGGATACTGACAAATTAAGAGATTCCACATTATCAGCCATTTCAATTTTTACGCTGTCTGTTGCAAATTCTGTTAACTCTTTTGAGAGTCCGTCGGCTTCTGCACCGAACATCACAAGCAATTTTTCTTTAGGTTCAAAATTTTTCAAAAGGTATTTTGCTCTCGGTAAAGTCGCAACCCGTTGATAATTTGAAAAATTATTTTTCAATTCATCAACACTACGAACATATACTACCGGAAGCTTCCAAAGATTTCCGACCGCTGAACGCACACATTTTGGATTATAAATATCAGCACATTCATTTCCGTACAATATAACGCCGTCTGCTTTGAATGCGCATGCCGTTCTCAAAATTGTGCCCAAATTACCCATATCTTTAATATTTTCGAGTAAGATAATTTTTTTTGCCGATTTCAAATTTTTTATGGAAAATTCTTTCTTTTCTGCTACGGCAACGATTTCCGGTGCGGAGTCTGTTGTTGAAATCTTTTTTAAAATAGCTTCAGTTGTCAAAATTGCATTATTAAACTTATATTTATTAGCTTTTTCTTTTAATACAAAAATGTTATGAAGTTCCAAACCTGCATTTATAGCTTCAATAACACATTTTTCGCCCTCAAGCAAAAATTTATTCTCTTTATCTCTGTATTTTTTCTGCTGTAATTTTACTGTTTCTTTTACCAGTTCATTATTTACACTTGTAATTTCCATTACAATACCTCAAATTCTTTCAAACATTTTTTTTCTTGCTCGGACAAAAGTTTATAATCTATTAGCTTGTTTTCATAATTCATATTTACAAATGAGTGAATTTTCCCATTCATCATATAACAAGAATTTTCAAGCCTAACACCAAAATAGTTTTCATTATACAAACCGGGTTCTATTGTAAAGCACATTCCGTCTTTGATTTCAACTTTTGCCAATTCGTTTTTGCTTAAATTTGGCGGATATTCATGCACATTTATACCGATTCCGTGTCCCAAACCGTGATTAAAAACAAATCCTTCTATTTCATTTGAGGAATATATTTTCCGAGCCAATTCGTCTATGTCGTATCCTATGTAGATTCCGTCTTTAGGAACGTAATTATATGCATTCAAAAACATTTTTAAAACAGTTGTGTAAACACGTTTCTGAAGTTCTGAAGGTTCTCCTTTTACAAAAACTCTTGTGATATCTGTTGCTAACCCTTGTTCATAATATGCTCCGCAATCAATCAAAATAAGGCTTCCGTCTTTTATAATTTCATCTTTTGAACATTTTGAATAATGTGCAAGAGCGGAATTTTTATCTTTTGCAACAATTGATTTGAAACTCAGACTTTTTGCACCGAATTTTTTAAATTCTTTTTCAAGTTGTTCTGCGATATCAAATTCAGATAAATTGGCGTTGTTTTCAATATATTCTCTGATTGCTTTCAGGGCTTTGTCTGTTCTTTCAAATGCCGATTTATAATGTTCAATTTCATTCGGGGTTTTTGTTGATTTCATCAATTTTATAGGGCTATTGTCCAGAATTCTTACTTTATCGCCAATGAGGTTAAAGTCATAGGCATTTATTGATGATTTATCAACCCAAATTTCATCTTTGCAATTTTTTACAAAATCTTCAATATTATCAAGTATTTGGGCTTTCCTCTTTGTTATAACAGCCTTTTTGCAAACTTTGCTTGAATAATTATTTGAAAAATCACGTATGTTAAAAAGGTATGAAACTTCCTCGGGATTAGTCAGAATAATAGTTTTTTCAATATCTTTTACTTTTTCATCCGGCGATATACCATCAACATAAACAATTTCTGCTTTTTGCATAATATTTTTATCAAGCGGATCTTCATTTAAAAGTTTTATATTAATCCCCTTTTCTTTTATATATTCAACTCTATTTTGTGTATTTTTCTTAGAGAACATACCTAAAGTTTCACCGAAAGGAATTTTTTTAATCATTTCGTCTAAAAAATTTTCTCCGGTTTGAAGCTTTATAACTGTTATAATGTTGTGATTAACTTCCATATCAGCTTGTATATGATATCTGCCATCTACGAATAGAAATATATTTTCCGGTGTAACAAGGACATCGCCTGTTGAGCCGGAAAAGCCGGTGAGGTGATATCTTGAATTTTCTTGCAGAGGACAGTATTCAACCAAATATTCATTGGTTGAATTAACAAGCAGATATTTAAGTCCCTGTTGGGACATAAAATCTCTTACGATTTCACAATTATTCATCTTTGCCCGTAAGTTGAATTAAATGCCAGCCAAATTGAGTCTGAACAGGTTCAGATACTTCTCCGATTTTAGATAAAGCAAATGCGGCATCTTCAAAGGGTTTGACCATCATGCCTCTGCCAAAATAGCCTAAATCTCCGCCGGAAGCCCCTGAAGGGCACAAAGAAACTTCCTGTGCAATCTCAGCAAAATCTCTGCCTGATTTGATTTCTTCTAATAATTTTTCTGCTTCATCTTTAGTTTTAACCAAAATATGGCTTGCTTTAATTTCTGTTGACATATTTTCTCCTTTTTGTTTAATCATAAAAAAAAACTTGCCGAATGACAAGTATTTTATAAACATAGAGTTAAATTGTTTTTAAGGAAGTAAGCTCATCATATTTTAAACCAAGCCCGCTTTAAGAAAACCTCTTATCGCAACCCCGAAAAAAGTGCCCGGATATAACAAGCTTACATTAATATAATAACCTATTATATAAGGTTTTTCACCCTTCTTTAGAATGGATTTTAATTTTAATATTAGTATTAAAGTGCTAGTTCTTAAGGATTAAAGAGGTATTGTTGCAAAATTTTTTATTTTATATTAGTATTAACTTGTTGTGCGGAAGTAACTCAATGGCTAGAGTACCTGCCTTCCAAGCAGGCTGTTGCGAGTTCGAGTCTCGTCTTCCGCTAATTAATCGGGGATACTTTATAGTATTCCCGATTAATTATTGAATGACAGATATGAGAACTTATTACCTTTTAACAGGACATTTGGTCGGAAGTAATTTTTGTCACTGCGAGCGGAAGCGTGGCAGTCCAGCTAATTCTAGTGATTTTAAGAGGTCGAAAATCGTTTGAGTTGAAAAGTCCAAAATGTCCGGTT
Source organism: uncultured bacterium (assembly GCA_947169755.1). Lineage (GTDB taxonomy): Bacteria > Cyanobacteriota > Vampirovibrionia > Gastranaerophilales > Gastranaerophilaceae > Stercorousia. Next base: position 567 of record CAMVQX010000113.1, on the reverse strand, counting down.
ATTTTAACCAAAAAGTCTGAACATTTGCACATTTGTGTCCTAATATTGCACTCAAAAGTTATTGTTGGGTTGAAACCCCAACCTACACACTCAAAGAAGTATTTGCAAATACTAAAGATGATTGCTTAAAAGCTAAAATTTGTCTTGACTTATTAAAATATATCTATCCCCAAAGAAAAGCAGTTGATTTACAAACAGAAGAAGAAGAAGAAAAGGGATTTACTGTGATAGTTCAAAATGAAAGAGCAAAGACAATGCTTGAAGAATTATAATAAGTGTATAAAATTGTATTTGAACTAGCGCATTTGTAAAGAAAGTTGTTTGAAAAATATAAGGGTAAAACCACTCTCTCATCGAAAAGTTATTGTTGTGGTAGAAGCCCAAACCTACCAGCTGCCATAATTATGTAATTTAAATATTTACCAACGATTATAATGATACATATTTCCATAAATATTTTTATTTACATTTATAGTTCCACTGTGTTGTATATTTGCATCAACCCGTTGATTTCTCAAGGAATATGCATAATTATTTAATGCATTTATTTGTTGTTGTTGCATTTGT
>CAMVQX010000112.1 GCA_947169755.1 uncultured bacterium | reverse complement strand
CTCTCAGGCTTATCTATCAACTGAATTTCTGACAACTGCAAAGCCGCGAGCAAATTATCTTTTCCGCTGAATTTTTCATGTATTAAAAGTGTTTCCACAGAATTGCAGGCACTCGGATATTGAGTTTTTGCATCTGTTACAACTTTTATTGCCATATCAAGATCGGCCGTTTCATCAACAAAAATATGACAAATTCCGTCAGCATGACCTAATACAGGAATTTTTGTATTTTCTTTTATAAATTTTACAAGCTTGTTACCGCCACGTGGAATAATCAGATTTATATATTTATCACATTTAAGCATTTCAGCGACATCATCACGCGTAAACACCTGCTGAATAACATTTTTGGGAAATCCTACAACTCTGTCAAGCGCAGAATTTATGACTGAAAGAATTTTTTTATTGGTATTTATCGATTCTTTTCCGCCCTTTAAAATCACTGCATTTGAAGATTTTATCGCAAGTGAAGAAATTTGTGCTATTACATCAGGCCTTGCCTCAAAAATTATACCCAAAACACCGATAGGACAAGAAACTTTTGAAAGAACCAAATCCTTATCCAATTCACGTTTCAAAAGCACACGGTTTATAGGATCTGGCAACGATGCGATATCCCTTATGCCTTGGAGCATATCACGCATTTTGTTTTCATCAAGTTTTAGACGGTTAAATGTAGATTTTGTAATCTCGCCTAATTCAACAAGACTTTCTGCGGCTTTTAAATCTTCTTTGTTCGCTTCAAAAATTTGAACTTTAGATTTTTCAATTTCTTTTGCAATTTCTAAAAGTGCCTGATTTTTAATTTCACCTGATAAGGAAGCAGCCTTTAATGCGGCTTCTTTTGCATTTTTAGCTATTTGGATAAAATTTTCCATCTGTCCCTCTTATAACAAAGTAATATTATCTCTGGTGATAATAGCGTCGTAGTTTTTAAACCCGAGAATTTCCATAATGTTGTCAGAATGACGTCCGACAAGTTTTTGACAAGATTCTGAGCCATAATTTACAATACCGCGCGCGATTTCATTATTTCCTTCATCAAGAATAGAAATAACATCACCTTTCTTAAATTCGTTGATAACTTTTACAACACCTATCGGCAAAAGACTTTTTTGGGCCAATAATGCTTTTTTAGCGCCCTCATTAACAACAATTTTACCGATAATATTTGTTGCGTATCCAATCCAACGTTTCTTATCAGACATTGTACTCTCTTGCGGTAAAAACATTGTCCCCAGTTCTTCGCCATCAAAAATCTTTTTGATTACATATGGGATTTTACCGTTAGCAATCAACATTTTGCCGCCAAAACGTGTTACAAGTCTTGCAGCTTCCAATTTTGTGCGCATTCCGCCACGTCCGCCGGCTGAGGCATCTGTACCGAGAGCCAAAATTTTATCTGTTACTTCATCCACTTTTCTAATAATATTTGCATTCGGATTAACTTTAGGATTTTCATCATAAAGTCCTTCAATATCTGAAAGTATTACCAATAAATCAGCATCAAGTTCGCTTGCAACAAGTGCAGAAAGCTTATCATTATCGGAAAAACACACCTGCATATGTTCGTATTCAGGATCAACCTCAATAGTAGATACCGTATCATTCTGGTTGATAATAGGCACAACCCCGAGTTCAAGAAGCTTATTCAAAGTTGTTCTAAGACTTAGATAGCGTTTACGGAGTGAAAAATCGTCTTCAGTCAAAAGAATTTGAGAAGATACAAGCCCATATGTGTCAAATCCGCTCTCATAAATTGACATCAATTTTCCTTGTCCAATAGCGGCACATGCCTGTTTTAGAGCAACGCCTTCCGTACTTTCAAGCCCTAAACGTTTTTTCCCTAAACCTACAGCGCCTGAAGTTACTACAATAACCTCTTTACCTTGTTTTACCAAATGGGACAAATCTTCAATAAAAGAAAATATTCTCGGCAAAGATACATATCCGTCATCACCTCTGAGGATATTTGTACCGAATTTAAAAACTATACGTTTTGCATCAATAAATTCTTTTCTCTCCATTATGCCATCTGCTCGCCTTCTGCCCCGTCAGGACCGATTACTTGGATACCGAATTTTGTTCTGAATAAGTGTTTTACAGTATCACCCTGAATTTCGTACATCATTTTGTTAAACAAATCATATGCTTCACGTTTATATTCAATCAACGGGTCTTTTTGTCCGTATGCTCTCAAACCTATTCCGTCTCTTAACATATCGATATTATGAAGATGGTCAATCCATTTGTTATCTACAACGCGAAGTAATATGTCTTTTTCAAGATTTCTTATAACATTATTATCACTAAATGCCACTTGAGGTTCGGCATTAGTATCATATTGTGCAATGACTTGATTATAAAAATTAATAACTTCTTCTTCGTGCTGTTTATATGTTTCCAATGCCAAAGTTTTTAATTTGTCATACATCGGTTCAAATCTTAAATTTTGAATATCAGAAACCTGAATTCCGGATAATTGAGGAATGATAGAATGAAGTTCTTTGATAAGTGTTTGCAAATCTTCAAATATATATTCTTCAGTATGCATACCCGGTGCAATATAACTTCTCAAAAGTCTGTCGATTTCTTTTTCAATCATATAATAGATATCTTCGGATAAGTTTTTACCCGCAAGGACTTTTCTTCTTTGCGCATAGAATTTTTCTCTTTGAATATTCATTACATCATCATATTCAAGAACTGATTTTCTTATATCAAAGTGATAAGTTTCAACTTTCTTTTGTGCAGATTCAATTTGACGCGTAATCAAAACATTTTCGATTGCAATATCTTCTTCTACATTAAGCATATTCATCAATGCGGTAATTTTATCTCCGCCGAATATTCTCATCAAATTGTCTTCTAATGATAAGAAGAACCTTGTAGAACCTGGGTCTCCCTGACGAGCCGCACGCCCTCTCAATTGGTTATCAATACGGCGAGATTCATGACGTTCCGTACCTATAACGTGGAGTCCGCCTACCTCAACAACTTTGGCATGTTCGGCTTCAGTTATTTCTCTTGCGGCTTTCAAAGCAGCATCTTTTTCGGCTTCGTAATTTTCGCTTTCAGGTGTAATACCTTTCTCATCAAGCATTTCTTTTGCCAGAAATTCAGCGTTACCACCTAAGAGAATATCAGTTCCACGACCTGCCATGTTCGTTGCAATTGTAACAGCACCGACACGACCTGCTTGAGCAATAATATATGCTTCTTTTTCGTGATGCTTTGCATTCAAAACATGATGAGGAATACCGCGTTTTTTCAAAAGTGATGAAACATATTCTGATTTTTCAATACTGATTGTACCAACCAATACAGGTCTTCCGATTTCATGCATTTTTATAATATCTTCGACAACTGCATTATATTTTGCTCTTTCTGTTTTATAAATAATATCAGGATAATTTATTCTAATATCAGGTTTGTTTGTTGGGATTGACGTAACTTCCAAGTTATAGATTTTTCCAAACTCAGCTTCTTCAGTCATCGCTGTACCTGTCATACCCGCAAGCTTCGGATACAAACGGAAAAGATTTTGGAAAGTTATACTTGCAAGAGTTTGAGTTTCATCTTGAATTTTAACTCCTTCTTTTGCTTCAATTGCCTGATGCAAACCGTCTGACCAACGTCTGCCTTCCATCAAACGACCGGTAAATTCATCTACAATCATAACTTCGCCGTTTCGGATAACATAATCAGTATCTTTAACAAACAATTCTTTAGCTTTCAATGCTTGAAGAAGGTGATGAGCATATTGAGTATTGATATCAAACAAATCTTTTACCCCAATAATTTCTTGCGCTCTGTCAATACCCTCTTCTGTCAAAATGATATTTTTATTTTTCTCATCAACTTCGTAATCTTTTACTTTTTCCAATTGTGGAGCAACTTTTGCCATCAATTGGTAAGTTTCTGCGGACTTGTCCAAACGACCGCTGATAATAAGAGGAGTTCTGGCTTCATCTATCAAGATACTGTCAACTTCATCTATAATTGCGTAGTTATAGGGTCTTTGAACAAGCATTTCAAGACTGCCGGCCATATTATCTCTCAAATAATCAAAACCGAATTCGTTATTTGTACCGTAAGTTATATCGCATTCATAAGCGGCTCTTTTTGCTGCAAAATCTTCTGCAGTACGCCCCCCGGAAAGGATTACACCAACAGAAAGCCCCAAGAACTTGTAAATTTTCCCCATCCATTCACTGTCACGTTTTGCCAGATAGTCGTTTACTGTAATTACGTGGACACCTTTGCCTGTCAGTGCATTCAAATACGCAGGCAAAGTAGCGACAAGAGTTTTACCTTCACCGGTTCTCATCTCTGCAATATGACCGTTGTGAAGAAAATATCCGCCGACAAGTTGAACATCAAAATGACGCATATTGAGAACACGTTTACCTGCTTCTCTGACTGTCGCAAAAGCTTCCGGCAAAATTTTGTCCATAGCCTCTTTTTCTAATTTTCTGTCGGTTTTAAAATCTTTTGAAGTCGGGCGTTTTGCCAAAATTTCTTTAAATTCATCAGTTTTTGCGCGCAATTCTTCATCTGTCATTGCTTCAAATTGAGGTTCAAGAGCATTGATATGCTCAACAATTCCCATTATACTTTTAACTTTTCTCTCATTTGGATCGCCCAACATCTTCAATAAAAAATCTATCATTATATCCTCTCCGTAGTCTTATGAAATAATTTTAACATGGACAAAAAATTTTTGCCCAAAATTAAGGAAAAATTTATTTTTCTTGCATTTAAAATTTGTTCATGCTCAAATATAAATGGAATGAGGTAATTCCTCTTAACCCCATTCAAGGGATTTACACAGTACGGCTGCCGTGGAAAGCCCGTTAGTAATAACAAAATTAAGAAGGAAAATGAAATGTTAAAAATCAGATTGAAAAGATTAGGTGCAAAAAAACAACCTACATACAGAATTATCGTTATTAATTCAACAACAAAACGCGAAGGCAGACCTGTTCAGGAATTAGGCCACTACAACCCAAAAACAAAAGTTATGAAATTAGACAAAGTATCAGCTTTGGAATGGGTTAAAAAAGGTGCTCAACCGACAGAAACAGTTGCATATTTAATCAAAAACTGCAACGA
>CAMVQX010000111.1 GCA_947169755.1 uncultured bacterium | reverse complement strand
ATGGATCCTCAATTTTTTGACGTAAATTCGTCAGGGCTTGTTTTAACGAGATTTTTAACTGATCCGGAAACAGCTTCAAAAAATATTATCGACTTGTTGAAATCCTTTATAACTACATTTTTTGGGCTTATAGGTCTGGTTGCTGTTTTGCTTTACAATTCTTGGAAACTTGCAATCATTGGTGTAACTATTATGACAATTGCGGTTACACCGGTTATATTTATTAGGAAAAGAGTTAAAAAAGTTTCAAATGCAACAATGGTTGTTGGCGGTAATATGACAACAAACTTTAATGAAACATTTGCCGGTAATAAAATTATGACAGCGTACAATTTGCAAGAAGAACAAAATAATAAGTTTAATAAGCAAATTCAAGAACAATTCCATTTGGAAATGTCTTTGACAAAACGTGTCGGTTGGTTGTCTCCAATTATGTATTTTGTATGTTCTATTGGTATAGCTCTTGTAATGGCGTATGGTAACCATTTAATTTTGACAGGTCAAATGACAGCCGGCAGTTTTGCATCATTTGTAACATCATTATTATTGCTTTATAAACCGACAAAAACTTTGGGAAATACTTTAGCAAAATTGCAAAATATATTTGTTGCAATGAGCAGAGTTTTTGAGTTGTTTGATTTGTATCCGCAAATTCATTCCGCAAAAAATGCCGTAAAAATGTCGGGACTTCAAAATTCAATTGATTTTAACAATGTAAACTTTGAATATGAAGAGGGCATTCCGGTATTAAAGCATTTTAGTTTACATGTTCAGAAAGGTGAAACTATTGCACTTGTAGGAAATTCCGGCGGCGGAAAATCTACTGTTGTCAGTTTATTGCCTAGATTTTATGATGTAAAATCAGGTTCTATAGAATTTGACGGAGTAAATATTAAAAATTTCGAATTGAATTCCTTGAGAGATAATATCTCTTTTGTTTTTCAGGATAATTTTATGTTCTCAGGAACCATAAAAGAAAACATCTTGATGGGCAATGAACATGCAAGCGAAGAAGATTTAGAACGTGTTATTAAAATGGCTCATTTGGATGAATTTGCAGCGACATTAGAAGAGGGGTTGGATACGTATGTAGGAGAACGCGGAACAACCTTATCCGGCGGACAAAGACAACGTGTTGCTATTGCACGTGCAATGTTGAAAGATGCTCCTATTGTTATCTTAGATGAAGCGACATCTGCACTTGATAATAAGTCAGAAGCGATTGTCCAAAAAGCTCTTGATAATTTAATTCAGAATAAAACAGTATTTATTATCGCTCACAGATTATCAACAATCCAAAATGCCGATAGAATTGCCGTTATTAATGAAGGTGAGTTGGTAGAATTGGGTTCTCATGATGAATTGATGAATATCCCTGACGGAAAATACAAATATTTATATGAAATGCAGTTTAAAAGGCAGGAAACAGTAAATGCATAAGATACTTACAACAAAACGAATTGAACCGTATGATATTTTAGAAACTTTAAAAAAATACTGTGAAATGACAGATTTTACATTTGACGGATTTTCTAAGAATAATTTAAAACAACAATTTATAAATGGCTTAAAAAGTGATAAAACTTTTGGGCTTTACATGAAGAATGTAAACAAATTTTATCTTTTTAAAGGGAATATTAACATTGATGAAATGTTAGGTTTAAATCCTGAAGATTACTATACTACTAACGATATAGAAGAGCCTTTCAATATAATCGATATGGGAAAAGCAGAAGCCGGATTTATCATTTTGTAACAATTAGGCAATTTTTTTTAACCAAAATACTTTATATAAATGTAGGTTAAAAAAGGTTAGGTTTAGTATTGTTTAATTTTGGTTTTAATTTTTTAAATTTAAATCCGTTCATGAATTTTTTCATGCCGCAGTATTATGCATTTAATCCGTTTGGCATGTATGGAAATTATTCTATGGGTAGGTATTATAATCAACAACCTCAATCAATATTTCAGATGGCACGTCCAACTACCTACAACAAGGCAAAGGGTGAATATTTGGTGCAAAATGCGTATGCCGGCTTGCCGGCTGAAAATCCGGATCCTCCAATGTGTGCCAAATATGTAAAGAATGCTGTTGTAAACAGTGGTTTGGGCAGATATGTTTATGGTAATGGTGAAGATTCTAAATATATGTTCCGTGGTAATATGAATTTTAAAGAGATTTCTGCAAACGGAGGAGATTTGCAAAAATTACCGGCAGGTACATCTATTGTTTATGATGCGAATACACCTGTTTATTATTCAGATGGTACAACAGGCCAAGTTGGTGAATTTGGTCATGTTCTTTTAGCAACAGGTGATGGCTCAGGAATTAGTGATAGATTTGAACAAGAAATTCCGATGGCCGATTCAGGAGTGTACGCTTTTATTCCTGTGTAACGAAATGTTACAAATAGTCAATTTCATTCTCTGAAATAACTTTATATATATAGCGGGGAATAAAAGGGGAAATATTTTGACTATTAATCCGATTGGTTTAAATTATTTATCACAAGGATTTTCGTTACCACAGACTAACGAAGTATCTTTGAATCCTTTTTTATCACCTCAAACAAGTGTATTTGGTCCTCAAATTCCTGCATTTCCAAATCAAGAGATGGGTTTTAATAATACGTTTTTAAATAATTTTAATTATATTCCTCCGGTTTCGGTATTGCCGCTTTTAGATTCATTATTTACAATGCCGCAATTTAATTTATCACTTCCGCAGTTTAATTTGTCTTTTAACAGCAATCAAATGGGATTTAATCCTTTCCAATTTAATTTCAATAATCCTTTTGAAAATTTTGTAATTGGAAATTCTAAAATCGGTGATTCACAATCGGTAGATTATGTCAAAAAAACTGATAAAGAGGTAATGGAGCTGTTAAAACAGTATGGTTATAACGAAGAAAAAGGTCGTAAATTAGCAAAAATTGCCAAAAAGAGATGCCGTGGAAAATCTCAAAAACAATGTGCTACTTGGGTTAAAAATGATATAGTAGAAGCAGGACTTGGTTCATATTACCAAGGCTCTGGGAAAGATACAGGAAATCTTTATAAATCAAATAAAAATTTCCGATTAATATCAGGTAATGAAATCAAAGATTGGTCAAAACTCCCTCCTGGTTGTATCATGGTATATGGTGCAGGTGTTGCCGGGTATGATGGTGTACATGGGCATGTTCAAATTATGGGTGAAGACGGAATCGGTTACTATGACGGCAAATCTATAAATATAAAGAAAGGAACTTGTATACTTATTCCTGTATAAATTTACAGACAGAAGTATACAGACTTTCTAATGTTCCGTTGTTTTCGATTATGTAATCCGACTTTTTGATTTTGTCTTCTTGCGGCATCTGGCATGAGAGGCGGGATTTTGCGTATTCTAACGAATAATCATTACGTTTCATAAGCCTTTTCAACCTGATATTATCGTCTGTATAGACAAAGATGATTTTATCAAATAAGTTTTCCATGCCGGCTTCAAAAAGAAGCGGAATTCCGACAAAAACGGTATCTTCATTTTTATTTTGCCTGAAAAATTCTTCAATTTTTTGTGCAATTTGCGGGTGCAAAATGCTTTCAAGCAATGTCTTTAAATCCGAGTTTGAAAAAATAAGATGCCCCATTTTTTCTCTTGAAAATTCTTCATTTTCAAAAACGTCATAATTTTTGAAAGCATCAAAAAGTTGTTGATTTTTGACAGTAAGTAATTTGTGTGCAACTTCGTCCGTGTCAAGAACTTTGTATCCTTTTTCTTTTAGAATTTCTTGAACGGTGGATTTGCCTGAAGCTATATTACCCGTTATTGCAATCTTTTTCATCTGCTATCCTGTTTAAAAAGTTTTTAAGTTCTCTTATTTGAACCGGTTTTATAGGCTTAAATTCTCCGCGTTTTAAACCTTCAAGATTTAATGTGGCATGCTGAATTCGTTTTAAAACTTTGACTTCGTAGCCAAAATGTTCAAACATACGTCTGATTTGTCTGTTCATACCTTGATAAAGTGTTATGCACATTTCTGTATGTTTGCTGTCAATTTCTAACACTTGAATATCTGCGTAGGCGATTTTTTCAGGCTCAAGTTCTATTCCCGAAGCCATTTTTTCAAGTTCGGATTTTTTGACAGGTGCATCTATGGTTACCATATAAACTTTTGGAACTTTTACTGACGGGTGAGTTAGTGCATTGATTAAATCCCCGTCATTTGTCAATATTAAAAGCCCTGTAGAATCCTTATCCAAACGTCCCACAGGCTTTAAACCCGCTAAATTTTCAGGCAGCAAGTCATAAATTGTTTTTCTACCCTTTTCATCATCACAGGTAGTTATGTAACCTGCAGGTTTGTAAAATCTGTAATATTGATGCTTTTCAGGATGAATAAGTTTTTTTTCAACAAAAACTTTATCTTTTTCTCCGACAATAAACCCGAGTTCTGTAACAGTTTTGCCGTTCACCATTACAAGCCCTTTTTCAATAAGCTCGTCGGCCTTTCTTCTTGAACATAAACCTGATGATGCTATGTATTTATTTAAGCGCATAACAATTAGTTTCCCCTTCAAACACTGATGCTAAAGGTTCAGGCATTCTGCGATACAGTTTTGTGTCCGTGTGAACTGCCACAATTACGACATCTGCCGTTATAAATATTCTTCCTGATTCTTTTGATTTAACGGTTTGTTTGAAGGTTGCCGTAAAGCCGTTATAGTCGCAAACCTCTGTTTCAACGGTAACAATATCTTCCAATTTTGCTGATGCTTTGTATTTGATATTGATGCTTGAAACAGGCAAAAGAATGTCTTTTTCTTCCAATTCTTTTAGTGTTAAACCGGTCATATCTTTGCAGAATTCGACTCTGCCCATTTCCATCCATCTAAGATATGCGCCATGCCAGACAACTCCGTAATTATCAGTGTCTGAAAAATATACTTTTGTATCAAATGTGTGTTTCATAATGGGTTTATTATAGCATAAAATTTCTTGACTTAAATTTTTGTTTATTTTACTATTTACTTATCCTGTTTGTATGGATATAGCACTTTGCCGAATAAAATTAAATATCATCGGGATGTAGCGCAGCTTGGTAGCGCACTTCGCTTGGGACGAAGGGGTCGCACGTTCAAATCGTGTCATCCCGACCATTTTAAAAAAGACTAACTT